>JACPGF010000191.1 GCA_016182615.1 Ignavibacteriales bacterium | reverse complement strand
CCGCCGGTTTTTCTGTACTTCTCGTTATTTCCTGCTCGCATGATGGAAACAAAAACAAACACGTGACCGGAATTATCAACATCCAACACTTGTAAAAACACACTTTTTCCTCCTGTCTATCTGCTTAAATAAATCCTTACTTATAATATCTGATATGCAAATCCGAACTGTTGCAGATAATCCCATTCAAATAAAAATCCACTTTTCTGATACGTATATCCGCCATAAAGACCCAGCCCGCCATTGATATTGTCAAAATCCAAGGCTTCCAGATTAATACTAAAGTCATCTGCCTTCATTACTGTTGAAAGGTAAAAAGACGACAGGTTTTTATCGCAGACTAAAACTTCAAGGATGACCCTCTCGATATAAATATCCTTTGCTTCCACAGTTTCTGCACGGATATCGTTCATTAATTTGTCCAGAGCTGCTTTTTGCATAACAACACTGCCGTTTTTTGATGGTAAAGCATACACATACTCGTCTTTACCATTACTTTTGACTATTGCGGTAGGCATGTTTTTATAGTGGATATTCCAACTACCGTTTTGTTTAACGTAGTACTCGAGTTTAAGCGATGGCACAAACAATTGCCCAGCCTCATCACTAGTCCAGGAAAAACTCCAACTGTCCTGATATTTTACCGGAAGTGTGCGAGGGACAGGAAGCATTTGTATGGTAACCCCGCGGGGCATATTTATGGTGCTGTTCATTCTTGAACCATACGTAAACACTGCATCAATTTCGTACGATTTACCCCTCTGCGGTGTAAAGCCCGGCAAATAATAATAAGATATTGAATCGGATCTTCCGGATACTTGCGTTGATCTAGCCACAATGGTATCCCTGAAAAAATAAACAGAATCCTCAACCCACATCCTTATAACAGCATCCCGTACAAAATTGTCTTTTGGCACCATTGCTGAACCATCTTCGTTTACCGGATATGTTTGGGTAATCGTAAGATATTGCACTGACTTGTTTTCTGCAAGAAGGCAGTTCATCGTATATTCTTTCCGGTATTCGCCAATGGGGTTAAAATTTTCTTCACAACCACCGATTAATACAACAAGACCAAGTATTATTAATAATAGTGATTTTTTCATAATTCAGCCTTTATGCTAATACTTGGCAATACCGGAAGCATATATACTTTATTACCGGTTTTCCGCTCAAAATAAAATATATTTTTCCTGTTATATATGTTCAGGATACTAAAGTCCGCTGTAAGTTTCATAAATGAGAGATCGAATTTCTTAGAAATGTTAAAATCAAGCCGGTGATAATCGGGCAATCTTCCGGCATTTTTGTCTCCTAAAAGCGCGTATGGCGCAACTGCTTCGTACAAAAGCCAGTTAAAGTTAAAATCGGTAACGTCCAGTTTGTCGTAAAAGCCGGTCATTTTCGTGTACGGCAAACCTGTGTTGTATATCCACATCAGGCTCCAGTTCCATCCAAGGCCAAGCTCCTGGCTGTAAGTAAGGTTGATAGTGTGCCGACTGTCGTATTTTGGATAATACCGCCATCCAGTGATAACTTTATAGGCATACGCCAAAGCATAATTGGCAGAAAGAGTAATATCATCTGTGCTGTACTTGGTGCCGGTCTCCACTCCGTAGGATTCAGAATAACCATCCAGAAAATCTTTATCCGACTCATACAGTTTTTGATAATTTACCGTAGGAACATTAAACATATTTATCAGATATATTTCGGCGGTAAATTCTATCTCATCTGTTATATCAACCGTTGCACCGCCGGTATAATGTGTTGCCCGGCTTGCCATTAAATACTCGGGATGAATCACCCATGGCTCAAAAATAGTCAACAATTCATTCTCATCAGAAAGCGTTGTCAATTCCTGCTGATACATACCGACTGCCGCCTTCAATGCAACTTCGACCAGTGGCCGGTACGTCAGGTTAAGCCGGGGTTCAAACTTAAAGCTGCCGTTTTTTGTTAATCCTATAACATTTAATCTCCCCCCCACATCCATGCCAAATATCTCACTCTCCATAAGTTTAAGTTTAGTAAATAAACTTACGTTTGTGCCGGTAGAAGCATAAGACGATGTAAGGCCGGTCGAGGTTAAAAACGAAAAGTCAGTTTTTATACTTTTAATATCCAAGCCAACACGCAATTCGTTACGGCTGTCGAAGATGTAATTGTAGTCATACCGGAGTGAAAAATCGCTCAGCGTGTTCGATTTGGGGTTTGTAGTACTATAATTAGGGATGACTTTACCACTAAACCGGCTATATGATACTTTTACATCCGAGTAAAACGATCCGCTAAAAACCTGATTCCAGTTTAGCCCTATCAGGTTATTTTCCCAGCTAATATCTGCTTTCTTCGCATCCTGATTGTCCAGTTTATCTGCACTAATAAACCCGAATACGGTTAGGCGGGGTGCCTCTACGGAATATTGGTTATCATAATTAACTTTCCATGATAAATCATAGAAATCAAATGGCAGGTTTTTATTATCGTAAAATTTCCGCAGAATTTCGGTTGAAAGGCTTTTTCTGCCGGTAAGCATAAACGAACCAAACGGCAGCGGCCCTTCGGCAAGGACTTTTGCAGAAAGCAGTCCGGCGCTTGCTTTACCGCCGAAATTATTCATGTTGCCCTTTTTAGTAACAATATTCAGCACCGAAGAAAGCCTTCCGCCATACTCCGAAGGAAATCCGCCCTTGTAAAAATCGAGCGCGTTAATCATATCAGGATCGATAACACTAAACATACCCAAAGCATGATATGGATTGTACAAGGTAACCCCATCTAACAGGACAAGGTTTTGGTTACTCGCTCCACCACGAACGTAATATTTGGCCGACACATCACCCGTGGAGCGTACTCCCGGAAGTGTTTGCAAACTACGCAGCACATCAAACTCCACGCCTTTGGGCAGAAGTTCCATTCCCTTCACATTCAAATGAATCGTGCCAAGATCCGGAGCATTTTTCTCAACAGTCCGCTCGCCTATTTTTTCTATTTTCCGCATCTCGAGTACCGTTGGCACAAGCTTTATATCCAGTTTTAGGGTCTTTCCCTTTTCTGCCTGAAAATTTATCTGTTTTGTTTTATATCCCAAGCACGAAGCGGTTATTATATAATCTTTACCTGTTGGAATTCCGTTTACAGAAAAGAAACCATGCGAATTGGTTTTATTGCCCCTTTTAATATCTTTGATGTAAACTGTTCCAAAGGGAATTGCTTCGCCGGATAATGAATCCCGCATGTAACCGTTAAGATTTCCGGTTTCCTGCGCGTACTGCACTCCGCTTGATAATAGCACGAGCAGCAGAACAAATTTTAGCACCTGCCATGGTGAATTAAGCATATATCGTTGTATTGAATTTAGTAAAATAAAAACACCTCGTTCAAAAGGAACGGGTATATTGTGTATTAATTGTTAAACCAGCAATGCACGCTTCACTTGCCAATAAAGCGCTTTGTTTGCACAAAGATAATAGATTTGTACGGTTATCTTAAATGGATTAATTAAATGCCCCTGACAAAAGTCCTGTTTTACTTCGGTGAACAAATACAACTGTCAAGTAAAACATGGTAACTCACAACAACTACCAACACTTTCCTAACCTGTTCTCTGCTTCACAGAAACTTTGGGGAGCTTACTAGAATTTACATATTTTTCTTTTGACTTCATAGAAATAACCGGTAAACAATTTTTCGTATTCAAAATTATTTCGATTAATGAATACCTGGCATTAAATTGTTCGTAACTACTCATTTCATATCTAAAATAATAACACGACTAACCCCTGAAGGTTGAGGTTTCCATCTAATAAACAGTTGGCTATTTGTCGCCACATCTCAAATAGATATCTTTGGTTGAGTGAAAAAAGATTTCGCAGTACTTTCTAATCTGTTAGTTTTAGATTAACGTCTAAGTTCGACACTATTTTACTAAGGCTGAATCGTTATCTTTAACTTAATATATTACAATTGTTGGGTCACCTACAAAGTGCAAAAGAGCCAGATATATCCGGATTCTGTTAACTTCACAATCTCCATTCTCCATTATTTCAACACCAGCAGTTTATTTACTGCCCTGAAAAGGTGCTTGTCATTTTGTGCTTCGATGCAGCAGAAATACGCGCCGGATGCAAGTTTGCTGGTTTGCAGAACGATTTCCTGCAGGCCGGCAGTTTCGTAGTTATATTCCTTCAGAAAGGCTTCCTGCCCGAGTGAAGAATAAACAATCAGTTTAACCTTTGCCGGTTCCGGCAGGTGAAAGCTGATACGTGAGGAAGGGTTGCATGGATTGGGATAGTTGGGGTACAATTTGAAAACATCCGCTTTTAGTCCCTTCCCTTCAGTTATTCCATTGGGGTCTTCAGGATATTTTACCCGGAGATTGTCGATGTGAAGGGCACCTTGATATACCTGGCCCGCAACCTGTGTTGAGCCTAAAGCAAGCGAGATGCTTTTAAGTGTTAGCGGATAGATGATGGATGTCAGTTTTGGCAGCGCCCCTCGTATCGTCTCGAACGCTGTTGCATTGTTTGCCATTTTATGGCCCATAACGCGGACATTCTGGTTAAGTACATCGGTTAAATCAAAAAACAACCTGTGCTGTGCACCATCAGAGCGTATGTCTAGCTCTATGGAATCCGGAACACCATACAATTGTTTGGTGTTGTTCAAGTAAAACCAGTTGTACTGATTTGCCGTATAGGTAAAACCGTATGCTGCTTTTAGTGAGCTATTACCGATTGAATGATATTGACTGCTAAGTGTTAATATAGATTGTGTCGAATCGATATTTTGTCCGGTTACATTCCAAGTGCCGATGTTTTCAACCGAGTCCGTGACAACCGTACCGGTTCCTATTTGCACGTAAACCGTGGCCGTATCAGACTTGCCGCCGTATTTTGCCCATACCCTTGCTGTTCCCGCTTTTTTGCCTTGGAACTGCCCTGCTACGTCTATGTTACCATACGCCGTGTCCAGGCATTTCCATTGTATAAGGTTATTTTGCACGGCAACCTCAACTGAGTCTGTATCATATCCTTTGATTGAAAAGGCAGTCAATAATTGTTTATCGGTTACGCATACTTTTGGGCGGACTTGAATATTGCCGAGTACCGTAACAATAACTTTCGCACTATCCTTTTTACCATTCAATTCCATGATAACATAACCTGTGTCTGCCACATTGCCACCGGTAAATACACCGCTTGCATTTACCGTACCGATTGATGGCTTACTGACACGGTAAGTGATACTGCCCGGTGTAACGGTAACAGGGTTATAGTTACTGTCTAACGCGTTAACCGTGAACTGCTGTTGATTACCCGAATATACTTTTGCAGTTTTAGGATATATTTCTAAATATTGCACTGGTCCGGCAGGGGCACTTGAGACCAGTAAAAGTGCGTTCGCGACTGCCCGTTCACCCTCGGGGTCACTGGGCGAGTTTACCACAACGCCACGGACAACCATTGCCGACGAGCCTCCGCCGTCGAAGTTCATTCCATTGGTAATACCGAGCCGAACCATTAAATCGGTTAGTTCAAACAAATCAATACCCTTGCTGATTGCCTGACGGCCGTCAATCTCCATAAAATACACGATTGAAGTATCGGCATTAAACCCGATGGCAGTTCGCGGATGACGGGTGATGTTAAAGGAACCGGAATCAAGATTCATCCGAACCCCATTCTTTAATAAAATTGGCCTGCCGCCGAGAAGCTCAGGTATTTTTGTTAAGCCTGTCATAACGGTAAACGCGCATTTAACCGTATCGCCTTTTTTAAGGCTGGCCATCGAGGCGGCCATATTGATTCCCGCCGACAGAACACTTTTACCCGCCGGGATAGGGCTGCTTGCAAGATTTTTTCTTATCGAATCAATCACGCAGGCAATGGTATCGTTTGCACGCCAGACAGATAGCGGGCTGATAAGATATTCGGTTCCACTGCTGTTTACCCCCGTGCTTGTCCCGTTAAATTTATTATACCATACAATATCATTTGAATCACGGACATCGTTAATTTTATTGACGGTAAAAGTTTTAGAGCCGCTGAGTACTTTTCCGTTAAAGGCGGGGAATGCAAATGAAATCTTTTTTTGTTCATTCCATGCCAGCGCAGGGTAGCCGTTTTCCGTCCGTACAATTTCACCATTGGAAACCTGCACGTTAACCGGGGAGCCATCGCCATTAAAGAAGTCGGCATTTATAGCGCCTACAACCCAATGCCCTGTAAAATTTTTCCTTGCAGCCATCTTGCTGGTTTTTTCACGAGGTGAAACTTTTTTATCGTTGGCTAAAACAGATTCCAGTGTTAGATAAGGATTTTTCAGGTTGATTTTAAGGAGGTGGATTTCCCAGGGGATTGTTGGGGCAACCAGTTTAAATTGCTCAACGCCAGGTCCGACAGTTCTGCGTAAAACGGTATCAATTCTAACCTGGGCCTGCAAAGAAACGAACAGTGCACTCAAGAAAAAGAGTGTACACGAAAAAATAGATTTGTTTTTCATATATGCTTTCGTAGTGGCTAAGTAAAACAATCCTGACGTGTTTTCACGGACACTTGATTCCTGACCGTAATATGTCTTTTGGGAATGATTTATCCAGCCGGTGATAATCGTTACATTGAAGCGTGCATTTTTGTCAAAAGCTCAACTAAAATTAAACAGAAAATCATTCATGCAAAAAAAAATCTCCTGTTTTCGGGAGATTTTTTTTGCTCATTGTTTGCCATATCAGGCACATAGCCGGAAATATTAAGTGATTCTTGCCTATAGACAAAACTGTTCAAGGGAAGTAAATTTGATTGCATTTATAGGGTAAAAAAAAGCCGTTCAGACAGAATCTGAACGGCCTTTTTATAAGAACCATGAATCTACAATTACGCTTCAGTACATAACCGGTAGTTACTTCATGAAGACCAGTTTTTTAACCGCGCTGAACGATGGCGTTTTAATACTGTAAAAATAAATTCCGGTTGCAGCAGAGGCCGCATTCCATGTAACGCTATGATATCCATCTTCGCGCTCCTCATTCATCAGTACGGCAATTTGCTCACCGAGTTGATTATACACCGCAACACGTACCTGAGTTTTTTCGGGAAGCATGAACCCGATTTCCGTTGAAGGGTTAAAGGGATTTGGATAATTTTGTAATAACTGATATGAAATATTTTTTGTGGATTGAATCACTTCCAACTGCGATATTGCCGGATTAGTAATGCTGATTTGTTGCCCGGAGACGGCATCCGCGGAAAACATTTTGCCGTGTGTCGCTGCATCCCGTATAGCGGCAGCAGTGCCGGTTAATGAAAGTGTTACCGGATAAACTGCGCCGGAGATAGTTATAACAGTGTTCTCAGAGGTCTCTGCAAAATTACCGCTCGTGAAACGGGTATCGAATACACCGGCAGGAGGTAAGGGTGGCAAAGCGGAAGGTTGCTGTTTTGTAACAATAAACAATTCCTGATGATTACCGGCCTTATCACTAATTGCAATTTTATTCAAATATGGGAACTCATTAGCGTTTGATGATTTTGCATTAAGGGCTGTTGCCGAGAGGTTTAATACGCCGGCTTGCGTAGCCCGTACCCAATAACCCTTACCCGGTACAAGTATTGAGGAAAGAGCGTACCCGTTACTATAGCCAAAAAATCCTGAATTAAGTATCCCTGCCGGGGAAGAGGTAATTCCTGTGGCGGGAATTGATTGATTGAACACACCGACAATATTCCAACCGGCAACTACAGGAATTGTGTTTGCCAGAAGAGGTTCACCACATTGTGTTTGTGTGCAGGCTGCAGGGAAGCGCATCCAGTAACCGGCACCGTTTACCAAAGTAGCAGCCGGCTGATACGATCCGTTAAAACTATACGCCACAGAGTTTGCCGCAGGGAAAAGAGTCGTGGCACTCATACTCACTGCTGCAATTGGTGCAGCAATCAGGTTCCATTCAGCAGCAGCAGTAACATCGGTACAGTATTGTGCAGCAATAGTAAATGCCAAGTCACTCATGTCGTTTGTTGAAGGATTTGAGCAGTCACATATCCGTATCTTACAAGCGGTGGCAGGTGTGTTGGGAACTAACCATGCATAGTTTAACGCGCCCGCGTTAACAGAGTCGGCAATTACTACCCAAGTTGAGCCGTTATCTATGGAATATTCTAATTTCACTTTTCCCGTTAATACCGATTCCCAAATAATGTTTTTAGTCATACCGGTTCGAAGTGTTTCTCCTCCGTTGGGATAGACAACATGCACGGGGAGCGGGTCACCATATACTTTAACTAATGCAGAATAGCGATAGTAATTTTGCTTGGTTACCGTAATTTCATAAATATCACGCGGTTGGGGATTACCGATATTGAAGCAGGTTGTATCTCCCGTACCTATGGCAGTTTCGACAATTTGCCCGTTTTTAGAAATACACATTAACGATCCTGCGGGTCCAGCCATGCAGTAGGAATTGTCGCCTGCCTGTATCGAGGTATCATGCGCGACGGAAAGCACCTGCGGCACTTCTGAGCCAATGCGCATGAACACATCACCAAAGTGATGAAACAGGTGATAGGTAACAACTTTATTACTTGTGTTATACGGCCAGCTTGAAGCTTTGAGATAATACTTTCCGGCGGAATTTGCAAACGCGGGAAGCAGATTCAACGCTGTTGTTTGGCCGTACCCCGGATCAAAATCAGGAAACATGTAATCGTACATCCCCCATGTATAGGCATCGTTAACAAACGAGTATGAAACCTCTGAGGCTCCAATAGCGCCGAGAGCACCTTTAGCGTGGCGTGTAAATGATTCGGTAAAACAATTGCTTGAATAATTAAATTTTCCGGTAAGACAGTTGAGCGAGAAAACGAATGGCAGCATGCTGTTATTTAACGATGCAACATTGCTCGAGGTGTACGAAGGCTCTCCCCAGCCGGTTTCCATCCCATGATCCCGGTGCTGTAAAATAAAGGCACCCGCGTTTATATCGTTATTTATGCGGGTGGCATTACCGTTCCAATCGGTTAAATGGGCAGGGGTTGCGGGGATATAGTTCAGCCCGTTTGGCCCAAAATAATTTACAACAACATTCGTGTTCTGATTACTTGACCAAGCCGTACCCGGCGTACCACTGTAAATTGCATATTCGCGTGTTGGCACTTTTGCCTGTTTATTTTTCATGTAGCCGTAAATAACATCAAGGCAAAGGATAAACCACCGTTCGGTCTGCCATCCTCCGGCAATAATCGGCTTTTTGTAAAAATCCGCATTAGTTACCGGGTTGCGTTCATAGTTCAGCATTTTACCGATAATGGTTTGCAACTGTGTATTATCCTGAGCAGAAATTCTCCCGACGGCCATCTCAGGTAAATGGTCATAATTCATATCAACATATTTATTGTCCGAAGCACAATAATTGTTGTATATCGGGCTGTTTACCCCGTTGCCGGTAACGGCTCCGGTAGAATAATCGCCAAGGAATAATACAGCCACCGGAGGAACCGCCCATGTTGTATAGGCAGTTTTGATGTAGTTCCTGATTTTTGTAGTGTCGTTACCCGAAATAGTACTTAATGTAACCACTCCAGTACGGATACCTTGTTTGGTGCGCCAATTTTTAAGGGTATCTGCCCATGCTAAAAATACCGGGTTATCCGGGGTAATTATCAGGTATTCATAATCCGGCGTTAAAGATTCCGGGTTATACTTTTTTGCAGAGGCTGTAGGAATGCTTGCATAGTTCATAATATTCTGCTGATAGACCGGTTCCCACCAGATACTGCGCAGGCGCTCATCGGCAAACACATTGTTACCGCCTTCGAAACTAATTGATACAGCAATATCTTTATGAACAATTAATTGCTTGGTAACCGGATTGTATTGGAACGGGGAGACAGAAAGCATTACCACGTCCAGGCCACGCATATCGGTAACTTCCGATATTTGCACCGGGGAGGCAGGGTAAAACGCATTTGATGCATAGACAAGTTGGTTCTCTTCATACCGCAAAGCACCGCTTTCCGTTTCCTTTGGTAAAACCGGGGCTGGAGCAATGTCGAGGTTTTCCATGACGGTTTTGTGCTTTGTTTCGAAGTGTAATACCGCCCGTGCACCCTTCGGAACCGCGATAGTGGCACTTAAAGCAGGTACATCCGGAAAGCCAGCCTCGTTTGGCAGAAAAACCGAAGGCAAGTGAACCGCTTTCCGTTCTTTACCCTTAACCGAAACATTTTCTAAATCAAAACGGGATGTTGAAAACGTAAGGGTTACTCCCTGCGCGCTTTGTTTTTGCAATAGTAACCCCTGCGGGTATATATTGTCTGAATAGCTAATTGTTTGGGAGATTGTATCGGGGACTAAAAGAAAAAGCACTAATAAGAAAAAAACTATAACGGACCTTAACAACATATATGCTCCACGAGTTATGTAGGAATATAGGCGTTGGGCAGGTAAACCTGCGAAACGGATAAAATTAATTTATTTTAAATAATTGTTACCGGATAAACTGTTCAATCTGACTATGCAACTTATGGGTATTTTGGGGGTAAATCAAATCCTCCGGTAAAACCTGCATACCTGCGGGAAACATTCTGGCAGGCAGTATTATCGGGCGGTGGGAAAATGAATAATTAAAAATGAAGAATGAATAATGATTTCATGTAAACTATGGTGGAGATGTTTTAAGGTAACGGTTATCTAAACCATTTTTTACTCTAACAATGAGTATCGCATAAATCACAATGGATATAATACAACAAAAAAAGTTTGGGAGTCCATTTTGTTTGGTACTTTTTATCCCCCGAAAAAATTTAAGTGGAAATTTACAATTGCCGTATTATTGGCTGTTGAAATGTTGAATAGCTTAATCGCCCCCAGTTGCATCCGGGTCAATTTAAGATCAAGATTGTCTCATTAATGTATCTTATTACTATTATCAGATCCTCAACAAGGGCAAAACAACTAGTAAACGACAAGAGTCAAATGCAGTTCATTGCAATTGCCCCCGGATTCCATCTAATAGCAACTTGGCTCTTTGTTTGTATATCCTTAAAAGATGCCTTGGATTAGGCAATGGAAATTCGCATTGAAATGCGCTAAATAATTATTGTTATTCTTAAATTATTCATTATTCATTTTTAATTATTCATTATCACATCTTATTTATTATGAAGAGAAAAGAAAAACTGTTATTCCGTCTCGAAGAAATTGGCGAATCCATAAAAAACTCAGGGAATGCTCTGGCTCTCATCGGTCTCGGCTCTGTTGGTATTGAACTGAGCAGGTTAGATGATTATTCTGATCTGGATTTTTTTGTAATTGCCAAAGACGGGTACAAAAGCTTTTATATAGAAAACCTTTCATGGCTCAGCAGCATAGCCCCGCTATCATACACATTCCGTAATACAAAGGATGGATACAAGTTGATGTATGAAGATGGCATTTACTGCGAGTTTGCAGTGTTTGAAATCCGTGAACTGTTGCAGACAAATTACGCGGAAGGCCGCATTATCTGGATGGCTGATGATTTCGATGAAAACCTTCGCGTACCGCGCAATACCGGTGCACCGGACTGGAGACCTGAATCGGTTGATTGGCTTATAGGTGAAATTGTCACCTGCCTTTACGTTGGTATGTG
>JACPGF010000194.1:3551-5699 GCA_016182615.1 Ignavibacteriales bacterium | reverse complement strand
CTGACCCAAAAGGATAAATCCTCATGTACGGGTTCTGACTCCGGCTCCTCTCATATTTTGCGCTCTAAAACTTAAGAAATATTTTTAACTACAGCAAAATGGTACATTGTCATGTACAGTGAATTTGATGAAATTTTTACAAATACTTCTTGACTTTAAACAGAATAACTCTGGCATAGCAAAAAGTGAAAAAACAATCACAAAGTCCCGTTAGGGACGAGACAGGTTTTCTGTTTTCATATATTTTCATTACAATTTCATTGTGAAATTTCTTATACCGTCCTTAACGGGACTTATAGCATCTTTGGACTATTTTTCTATCCGCCGCGGTGGATATTGTCCCTACCGGGACATAAAATTTGAACATTCAGCTTCTTAGTTTTAGGTGGCTGAGTAGTTACGACGAATTTAATCACTCATAATTCAAACCTCATAATTCATAACTACTTATTGTGCGCTTTGCCGCAAATAAGGTTTGATATTATTTAGAATTACTAGTAAATTAAATAATAAATTCACATCAAAAGAGCAAGTAATGAGTAGTATAACCAAGATCGTCGTATTTTCAGATAACCGTGAGACGAGAGGCACATACATTTCATTTGCAAATCTGCACGAAGCCACACCTTATTTTAAAGACAAAAATAAAACCAGTCTCCAAACCCTGATGGAGCAAAAGTATGATCTTGTTATAATCGAAATAATGAGCCCGGTAATGTCCGAAATCGAATTTGTCGATCAGGTACATGGACTTGTTCAAGGGACTCCAATACTTATCGTGTCTTCATTCTTCTTTGACACAAAGGATCTGGTATTTGGGGAAAAGATTGCAGGTTTTGTCATGAAACCCTTTGATCTCGACAAACTAATAACGGGAATCAATCCAATTTTTGAAAGGGCTGCAGATGTAATTCCGGAAACAGTTCAAGCAGCTATTAAAGAAGCTAAAGTAGATCAGGTACTTTACGAGAGCAAAAAACTTTCCGTATTGCTCGAAATATCCCGCAGCTTGAGCTCCATTACCGATTTTGATGAGTTACTTCATCATATTATCCTGTTAGCCGCCGATACATTGCAGGCAGAAAGGGCAACCCTGTTTCTGGTTGATGCAAAGAAAAGGCAGTTATGGTCAAGAACCGGAATTGGTATAGAAAAGCAGGAGATACGCATACCACTTGATAAAGGTATTGCCGGTGAAGTTGCTATGACAGGACAGGCACAAATTATTCATGATCCATACAGCCACGCCAAGTTTAATAAAGATGTCGATTTAAAAACAGGCTTCACTACCCGCAATATACTCTGCCTGCCGATGAAAAACTTGCGTAACGAGGTTATTGGAGTTTTTCAGATACTAAATAAAAAAGAAGGTACATTTACCAACGAAGACCTTTCCTTCCTAACCGCGATGGCTGCAAGTACTGGTATTGCTATCGAGAATGCCTTACTCCACGATGAGTTGAAAAGGCAGCTGGTAAATGTAAAAGAATCGTATGATGAATTATATATCGCGCAAAACCAGATCATGAAAGAAACACGCTTTGTAACATTTTCAGAGATACTTGGTACGGTTAAGGATGTTATGGATAAATCATCCGAGGCAGAAGTATCACTAAGGGAATTGCGCACAAAATACGCTTCTGACCCTGAGATTAAAAGGCTTGCAGATACTGCATATCAAGTTTTTGGTGGAATGGTCGGAAAGGTTTCGAACTTCCTGAATGAAAAGAAGAAAGAAATGAATTACCGGTAACCCCACACATGGCAAAAAAATACTGGCTCTTCAAATCTGAATTTGACGAGTTTTCGATTGATGATTTAGCGAGTACACCTGACTGCACCACATACTGGGATGGTGTCCGCAATTATCAGGCAAGGAATTTTATCCGCGATGAAATGAAATCCGGAGATGGAGTTTTATTTTACCACAGCAATACTGAACCCCTGGCGGTTGTTGGCATTTGCGAAATAGTTAAAGATGCCTACCCGGACCACACTGCCTTTGACCCTGAGAACAGCCATTACGATGCCGGGAGCAGAGCCGATAACCCCCGATGGTACATGGTTGATATAAAATTTGTTAAGAAATTGCTGACCCCTGTTACACTAACCATGATGCGGGAATCGGAAAAGCTGCAGAACATGAGG
>JACPGF010000194.1:0-3472 GCA_016182615.1 Ignavibacteriales bacterium | reverse complement strand
ACTGTTTTACAGCTCGGGAGCAGGCGTTAATATCCGCTTATAGTGTGCTTAATCCTAATACCACCTTGTTTCACCTTACGGAAATGCCAATTTCCACTACCATCAATAAAAAAATATTGGTATTAGTTAAAAAAAGTATTATTTTCGATGAACCTAATTAACTTTAATATAAAGGAACAAATATGGCAGTTGCAAAACCACTAACCAAATCTCAAATCATTACCCACTTATCAGAAAAAGTTGGTACTACAAAAAAACAAGCCGGCCAGTTTTTAGAGGAATTAGTCGGTTTAGCTTACAAGGAAGCAAAGAAAAGTTTCACACTTCCCGGTTTAGGTAAGCTGAAGGTTGTTGCCCGTAAAAAAAGAACCGGCAGAAACCCGAGAACAGGCGAAAAGATGATTATCCCTGCAAAAAAAGTTTTGAAATTCTCTATTGCTAAACAAGCAAAAGACACCATTCTCGGACCTAAAAAAGAGAAATAAGTATTTGTTCGTTATAAAAAAGCAGAGTACCAGTACTCTGCTTTTTCATTTTAAAGAGGACTTAACATTTGCAATAGGCTAAGTCAACACCAATTTTAGGCAGTTTAGTTTTCTGCCGGTTCCAGATGAGTGGTAATTGTTACTATGCTATTACTGTCAAAGGCTGCTTTTATCAATAGCTCAAGTTTTGTTGCTATATCGTGGGCGGTTTCTAAACTTATTTTTTTTGGTAAAAGTAAATGAAACTCCACCCAGATCGAATTCCCGCTTTTCCGGTAACGTAATTTATGATACGTGTAACCTGTTTTTGCTTTTTGTGCTTCGAGAACAGTATTAATAGCCAAACCAATTTCGGGGTCATCAGAATCCATCAGCCCGCCAACTGAATCCTTGATAAGCTTACTGCCAGTCCATAAAATATTACAAGCTGCTAAAATTGCAACAATCGGGTCGAAGGGCAGCCAGCCGGTTAACAGAGTTAAGCATAAGCCGGCAACAACTCCAAAACTGGTCCAAGAATCGGTTAATACATGTTTTCCATTCGCGATAAGTATAATAGATTGGGCTTTCTTACCTTTACGTACAAGATACAATCCAAGGAATAAATTGAGGATTGAAGCGCCCAGAATTAACCACGTACCCTTATCAAGATTTGCCAGTACAACTCCATTAATCAATCTTGAAACTGAAAGATATATAATGTAAGCTGCAGCCAAAACAATGAGTAATCCTTCGAAACCAGCCGAAAAAAAATTGATTTTTTCATGGCCATATAAATGGTTTTTATCTGCTGGCTGAATACTAAGCCATAAACTGAATACTGCAAATGCAACTCCAACGATATGCACCACTGATTCAGCAGCATCCGAAAATATTGCAACCGAGCCGGTAAGGCTAAACGCGAACCATTTTAAAAAAAGCATAATAATACCAGCCGCGAAAGAAACACGGATAGCAAAGAATTGGCCAGTTTGTGTTTTTGAAAGATTCATTATGCAATGTAACGAATTATCAAACGGCAATTTGAGAGCATAACGCTGAACTTAAAAATCAAACAAGTCGCTTAAAAAGTTCTTTTTCTTATACCCGTGTTGATTGTAACTGCCATGCTCATACCCGGAACTCTTCTCAAATTCCTTGTACTGCCTTTTTTCGCGGTCGTGATGATCGTCATCGTAATGTGGTTTATTCCGGCTTGGGGCAACATTTGCTTGCGGATAAAGTTCATTCATACGTTCGACAATTTTATCTAACTCTCCCCTATCAAGCCAGATACCCCTGCACTTTGGGCAATAGTCTATTTCAATACCGGTTTTTTCACCTATTAGAAGATCGACTGCACATTGAGGGCATTTCATAAATATCCTTTTTATTTGTGAGAGTTTTTTTTGCGCCTTTTTATTTCCCTGTGATCAATTAAAACTCAGGGAAGATAATTTAACAAAATACTAAATACCGTATCTTAAAGGCAACTAATAATTTTTACACCATTTCTTTTATGCGATGATGTATTTTCTCCGGTTTAATTTTCATTTGCGTTCTAGAAGTCACAATTTATCAGACTCACTAGAATATTACGGGAGATTCCTTAATCAGACAGCATTTTTATGCAACAGCATTTAATAAAAGTTTTGAATTGAAAATAGCCGCAAAATCTTCGTGAATTTGATTTGAAAATCCCAATTTCGAATCAAATGTTAGAGATTTTTTTAGTGGACACTCTCTCACTAAATTCAGCCTGCATTCTTCTTCTCTTTATGTATGCCAAGCCTTAACATAATGTCATTATACAGCTTCTTGTTGATATTCTTGAGCAAGTAATCCTGCAGCTCACGTGAATTATCTATTTTCAGGAAAAATGCAAACGCTGCATGCGATCCCCCCGTGTAAATGCGGATAAGACTGCCATAACGCGCATCAAATATTCCACCTTTTAAATCGGTGATGTCTGACAATTTTACAGTTACAACTTTTTTACTCAATACAAATTGCGAAGCAATCAGACTGTTATCCTTTTGCTCTATCCGGTACGGGATGGTTTTATACAAATAGAGAAAGTACCGGTTGACAAGCACGATAAGAATAAGCACCATAACTGCATACACCTGATGGATAACTTTCGAAGGCGAGAGTACACTTAAAATGTAAAATAAAATTGCCATAGTTGCCGGAATGTTTCCAAACTTGTAAACAAGCCGGTAAACAAAATTATATGTAAAAACCATTTTTCCTCGATAAAACTAAATGTGTGTTAACCTTTTTATTATGCTAAATGCAGTGAAGCCTATTTGGTCATATCCGTTTTCTGAACCCCCTGAGGGGGATTGGATGCAAACCTCAAAGCAATAAAAATTGGTTCAGCCTCTCCCCGGTTATTTTTCCCAATTATCCGTTCTGAAAGAAGATGAAGGTAAATTACTCTTATTAAATAACGTTGCTTCGTCGGTATTGCTCCAGCAGTAGCGCACAGCCACCGGCTCATCAACGTTAACCGAGGAAACAATAAGAGTGGTGCCTTGGATAATTACTTCTGCCTCATAAAAAACCCTGTCTGCACCCGCAATCAAAAAGTTATTTTTCCCATGTACAGGTTTTATATGCAGTCCGTCTGCAAAAGCCGTTGTAATGATGGCTTTTTTATTTTTATACACAACATTTTTTAGAACGGGTCCTGAATATTGCTGATTTTTTTTATATGTTTTTGCGAGTGCTATATTTGCCAGCCGCTCTCCTACATCTTTTTTATTTGAGGGATGTATGTTCGCGGTATTACCTATATCCATGGTAACGGCCATACCGCTGTTTGCTATTTTAGATTCAGCCATCAACTGGGCCTCCCGTAAGAATTGCGACTGTGTCTCATTCCCATAATCGAAGGGGGCAATCTGCACAAAGTAGAATGGGAAGCTGCCGTTCTGCATGGTTTTATGCCACGAAGCAACCATATCGGGAAACAAGGTGCTGTATTCTGATGGGTTGTCTGAATT
>JACPGF010000193.1 GCA_016182615.1 Ignavibacteriales bacterium | reverse complement strand
ATTAGCGGCAGCTCTACATTATGCAAGGCATCAGACCGCGGCAGCAAATTGAAAGTCTGGAAAACAAAACCGATTTCCTGATTTCTGATTGTTGCCAAATCATTATCGGTCATAAGAGATACACTCTTATCCTTGAAATCATATTTTCCTGAGCTTGGTGTGTCAAGGCAGCCAAGCATATTCATGAGTGTCGATTTCCCGGAGCCTGACGGTCCCATGATTGCAACATACTCGTTCTTGTTGATTTTCAGGGAAACATCATTCAATGCACGGACTTCAACATCTCCGATTTTATATACTTTTGCGATATGCTCAATATTAATAATATTCATTGTTTTTCCGGAGTCTATTTCTTCGTCTCGGATTTGGCGCCTGCCATATCCTTTTTATTCTCAACCTTTACTATTGAGCCTTCTTTCAGTTCTCTTGAAATAGCACGGTAACTACCTGAAACTACTTCCTCGCCGCCTTTTACTCCCGATACAACCTCGATATAATTATCATCCGAAATACCCGTGTGTACCTGAACTGTTTTAACTTTGTTGTTTTCTACCATGAAAACAATTTCTTCCGGCTTGTTGTCTTTTTTCTGTTCTTTTTGTGCTTTTAAGATTTCCTGTTCTTCTTCTACAGGTTTGAATTCTGACCGTGCTGTTACACTCGCGATTGGAACGCAAAAGACATTCGGTTTTGTTTCAGTTTCAATTTCGGTATTGCAGGACATACCGGGGCGCAGGTTTTTGTCGGCATCAATCAACCGGATACGCACCTCAAAGTTAATTACTTCATTCTGTGTGCCTGCATTAGTCTGTTTTGCGCTATTACCGATTTGATAGATAACTCCCGTGAACTTCTGCTCACCGAAAGCATCTACTTTTACTCTGGCAGTGTCGCCCATACTTGTGAGAACAACATCATTTTCATCAACATTCACAATTGCAACCATCTTCGACAAATCGGCAACGGTCATGATATTTGTACCTTGGCTGAATCCGCTTCCGAGGACACGTTCACCAAGTTCAACATTCAATTGGGTAACTACGCCGTCAATAGGTGCAAAAATGGTTGTTTTATAGAGTTGCTCGTTAGCTTCTTTTACACTTGCATCACTTTGAATAACTGATTGCTCTGCTGATTCAAGCTGTGCCTTATAACTTAAATAATTGCTTTTTGCTGTTTCAAGCTCTGAATCGCTTGAAAGTTTTTTCGCGTGCATTTCTTTAATTCGGTTATAGTCCGATGTAATTTTATCCAATTCAGCTTTTTTCATAGAGAGTGTTGACTTAGCCGACTTGTACGAGGCTTCTGCGCGCTGCTTTGACGCGAGATAAGTATCCTGTTTAATTTTAACTAACAGAGTCCCTTTTTTAACAACATCACCTTCTTTAACGGGCAACGAAACAATTTCTCCTGTCACTTCAGGGGTGATGATAACTTTAAATTCCGGATCAATTTTACCGGTTGCCGTTACTGTTTGGGTTATTGTCCGTTTGGTTACTTTTTCGGTTTGAACAATCACCACTTCGTCTTTATTGCCCTTTACCAGAACAATAATTACAACCGCTATAATAATCAATGCTATAGCGCTGAAAATGATAATTTTTTTCTTTTTATTTTTTTTCGTTTGAACGGTCGCCATGATAAAATAATCTCCTTTAAATGTTATTCAAAACTTTTTGTGTCTGTTGTACCGGTTAAGTACTCTAACTGATCACGCAGTTTTCTGTACTCGAACTGCGCGTTTATATGATTTGTTAATGCTGTCGTGTATTCTGAGTTTGCTATTAAAACATTAAGCAGTGTTGTTGATCCAAGGGAATATTTTTCCTCTTCGATGCGGCGGTTTTCAAGTGAAGCCTTTACATTTTTTCTTCCGACATCAACACGTTTATAAGCAGCTTGTAAATCGAGATACGTTTTTTGTAATGATCTTTTAACTTCACGGTTTAAATCACTCAACTCTAATTCCTGCACTTTAACACCAACAACAGCGGCTTCCACTCTTGTATCCGTGCTCCAACCACTAAAGATGGGGACGCTCAGTGTCAGTCCTGCACTATATGATTTATTTTTAAACAAATCTCCCATTCCCGGTGCGTTTGTCGATAAGCCGAGGTTGCTTGATAATGTAGGCAAATATCCTGCTTTTGCACTGCGGACTGCATCGTTTGATGCACTTAATGAATACTGCAAACTCTTGATATCTTCGCGTTCTTGTAACGCTTTACTAACTGCATCTGAAAGAGCCATGTAGTCTTTATCCACAATAATGCCTGCTACGTTTTCATCTTTATCAATCAAAGGCTGTTCAAATTCGTATGCTTCAAGTACGTCAAGACCCAAATAATAGAGAAAATTACTGCGGAGGGTCTCGTAAGAATTTTCTGCTTCAATTAATGCTAATTCGGCCGTGCCCAGTTTAACTTGCTGTGCATAGACATCTGCAAGGGTAACAGCACCGAGTTTATTCCGTTCAGAAATAATTTCAAAGTTTTTCTGATTCCAAGAAAGGTCATCTTCTTTTACTTTAAGCAATGTTTTTGCGTTAACCACATTGATGTACGAGGATAATACCTGAAAGATTATTTCCTGCTTTTGCCTGTTCAGACTCGATTTTGCAGCCGAGAGTGTATTTTTGTTTCTGTCATACTCTGCATAATTAGAAAGTCCGTCAAACATCAACCAGTTTGCTCCGACACCTGCCGAATATGAACGGCTTTCGTTTGAAAGGGCAGAATTTTCATTGTCGCTTTTGTTCCAATCCCAGCCAAGACTGCCGTTAATGGTTGGCATAAAAGATCCGTATGCTGCCTTGACGTTTGATTCGGCGGCTATAAGCTTTGTCTTCGATTGCTGGAAATCGGTGTTTTTATTTAAGGCAATTTTAACTGACTCGTTAACCGTAAGAATTTTTTGTGCAAAAGCACTCTGTAATAGGATAACGCAAACTAAAAGTATTTTATTCATATGTTGCTCCGCTTTTCGCTTTCTGCAATGTTTGTTTTTATGGATTTAACTTAATTAATTATTGAATTATAAATAAAAATTAATTATGAGCGGTTGATATTTTTGATAAGTGGCATATAAATGTTAGACGTGTAAACTAGTGAATTCTTGCCATTCAGGGAAGAAAATGTAAAATATAAAAAATGCCGTCCGTTTGAACATCAGACGGCATTAATTCGGGTAAAAATGCCCTATTTAGTATCTAAAACGGCAGAAATAATCTGTTTGTAACCCGTGCAGCGGCAAAGATTACCGGCAAGTGCAGTTTTCACATCATCCACCGATGGATTCGGGTTTTTAAGCAGCAGGGCATAAGAAGACATAAGCATTCCGGGGGTACAGAAACCGCACTGTACCGCACCATGCTCAATGAACTTCTGTTGAAGCATGCTCAATCCGCCTGCTTCTTCTAATCCCTCAACGGTCACTAATTCCAATCCGTCTATTTGTACAGCGAATAGTAAACATGAGCAAACAGCAGATTTATCAACAATAACGGTGCAGGCACCGCATTCACCAACCGAACAACCTTCTTTGGTTCCGGTCAGTTTTAAGTCGTCTCTGATGAAATCTACCAGACGGCGGTTGTTGTTAACCGTACTGTGCTGTACTTTTCCGTTCAAGGTGAAAGTTATTTCTTTTTGCATGTATTATTCCTTCCCATAAACGGCGTTAAACAATTCCTGATAGCACAACTGCTGCAGTACAGGCAATTTGTATGCTGTGGACCAACGCAGCCCGGTGCGCTCTAAAACTAACTCTCCGGTTTGTATTGCAAGTTTCCTCAGTAAATCATCCGAAACTTTTTGATTCATTGCAAGCGCTTCAATTTCTGGGAAACGCATGCCAATAGGTGTAGCTGCCCCGGAGGCAAAACGAATATCTGCGATCGCGTCATCAACCACATTCAGTAACGCGGCAACGGTAATTCTACTAATCGCCACGCCTCTTCTTCTGCCAAGTTTGTAGTAACTGCCATGATAGGATCCGGGAAGTTTAGCTAAAGTTATATTGGTTACTATTTCATTAAAAGCAAGTTGAGTGCAGTATGGGCGTATGAGAAACTCCTGCAACGGCATTGTTCGCGAATTATCTGCAGATTGAGGTGCATTGTTTACAAAATTTCCACCGATTGTTGCGCGGTTACGAATTTGTAAACTGCCAACACCTGAAGATGCTTGAACAAGTAATGGAAATTCTTTCTGTACAACAGGGGAGTTAACCACTTGCGTAAACGTACAACCCGCGCCAATCCAAACCGAACCGGTTGTCTCAGAAATTTGATGCAATTCAGGAATCCTGTTTATATCAATGAGAGCCCCTGTTTTTGTAAACCGAGATGATTCCTGATGAAACCCGGTGATGACATCTGTACCACCGGCTATAATCTTAACATTTTCTTGTTTGGAGAGCAACTGTAGTGCTTCAGCAATTGTCTTTGGAGTAAAGTACTCGATATTCGGTATCATTACATGCTCCCTCTTTTTAAGTCTTCAGGAAATAGTTTGCGCCTCAGGAGAATCTCTTCGAGATTTATTGGATTGTTATAAAATCTATGCCCGGTTGCGTTCCGGATTGCATTTGCAACCGCGGCAGCACCAAGCTCTAATGTTGGCTCCCCAAGCGACTTTGCACCCCATGCGCCATGATCATCCTCTCCTTGAATGAATATTGCTTTAATCTCATCAATTTCTTTCGAGGTCGGGATAAGATACTGGTCAAAGTTCATCTCGCGGATATGTCCGTTGTGTGAAGTTAATTCTTCCCAAATTCCATATCCGACACCTTGGGTAACACCGCCATAGACCTGACCCAAAGCACCTTGCAAGTTTATAACAGTTCCGGGGTCATGTACCGCAGTTACCTTTTCCACAATGATTTGTCCGGTAACAATATTAACCTGAATTTCGGCAATCTGACAGCCATAGACGTAGGTAAAGTAAGCTGAGCCCTGCCCGGTATGC
>JACPGF010000183.1:1885-9698 GCA_016182615.1 Ignavibacteriales bacterium | reverse complement strand
TGCCCAATAAAAAATGAACACTTTAGATTGTTTTGAAATGCTAATAATAAATGAGCGTTCTAGTGGCTAAAGCCTGAGTTTTTGTGGGTGATTCACCTCAGACTAAAAGTCTGAGGTTTGGGCATAAAGGTGCTGTTAACTCGAAAGATATATGTGTGTAAAATTTCCTGTTAATATTTTGCCACCGATTTTGAACTTGAACCTCAAAAACCCTGCGGACTTTTTTCCCCCTTCGTTTATAGCTATATTGCGCAACAAGAATTTGCCATTAAATATTTTTGCACCCGAATTATAATGATTATGAAAACAGACGGCTCTTATGCTTTTATCCGTTTTGTCATTTTATTAATCGTCTTGATTAGTTTACCCAGTGCTGCAGCAGGGCAACAAGACAATTACATTACTCACTCAACTACCTCCATCTCTTTGAGATATTGGCAAATTAGTAAAGACTATTCCCCCCAGCAATATTTGCAATGTCCGCCTGACTCTTCGTGGGAAACATTTGGACATGCAAAAGATTATTCAAAGTATGATTCGGGGAACTGGCTGCTTCGAACAACAATCAGGATAGGTGATTCCTTGAACAGGCAATCGGTTCTTGGGCTATTCCCCAAATACATCGTGACTGCTTACGATATATATTGGGATGGCAGGAAAATAGCACAGAATGGAGTTATCGGGATAAACAGCACCGATGAGCAGTCAGGCCTTTATAACTATCACCTGCTCCTCACCCATGAATTATTAACACCGGGCACACATACCATCATCTTTCGCATATCCAATCATCAATCCATCTCAATATGGAAATGGTATTATGGAGATTTTCTTGTCGGAACTTATGATGCTCAATTGAAGGGGACGTTCATGGACAGCTACAAGGCTTTTATTATCATTGGCCTTTTATTCGTCCCGTTCCTTTTTAACCTGTTCCTGTATTTCGCACGGAAAAGGAAAACCGAACACCTGCTGTTCAGTTTAATATGCCTTCTGGTTATTGCAGATTCTGCATTGAGCCAGATACCATTGTTTATGGATGCCCCGACAACTTTTATATACTTGCAATATTATCTCTATCATTTTTTTACTGTGCTATTTTCAATCCTTTTGCCTGCATTTTTTGTTTACACATTTTCAATCCCCAAAAAGAGCATTGGCCTTATAATTGGCATAAACCTCATCATAGCCGCATTTTTTACCGGGGAGTTGTCAATCTTTAGGACAATGTCATTTGTTGTCTTAGCCGAGAGCAGCCTGATTACCGGCTGGGCATTGTACGGCAGACGTGCAGAGAGTGTTGTAATTGCCATAGGCCTATTTATTGCATGGATAGCATACTTTTTCAATTTTGCCTTTGACGGGATTTCAACAACAATGGTTATCTGTGTCAGCTTTTCTATTGCCCGGCAGTTTGCAAAAAAAGAAAAGAACGAACGGGAGGCTCAACTCCGTTCAGCCCATTTAGAAAATGAATTGCTTAAAAAAAACATCAGTCCGCACTTTTTACTCAATTCATTAACTTCAATTATTGTTTGGCTCAGAAAAGATGCAAATTCAGCGATTAAACTCATACAGGCTCTGGCAGAAGAGTTCAGGATGATATCACAAATATCAGCGCTGAAACAAATTCCCATTGTTCAGGAAATTGATTTGTGCAAATCGCATCTTGCCATTATGGGATACCGCAAAGGGGCAAATTATTCGTTGGCAGTTTCACGTATAGACGAAAGGGAAAGTGTCCCTCCCATGATATTTCACACTCTGGTAGAAAACGGGCTGACGCACGGATACGAAACTAAAAACACCGGCACTTTCACTTTACACCGGCAAGAAAATGCCAACCATATTCAGTTCACGCTCTCGAATGACGGTGATTTTTCTAAAGATGAATCACCGGACACGAGCGGCTTTGGTATGCGCTACATAAAAGGCAGGCTCGAGGAAAGTTATCCCGGCAGATGGGATGTGCTATCACAGAAAAGTCCTTCCGGCTGGGAGACGATTATTACCATCCGGAATGAATAATGCGCATACTTATTGTTGAAGACGAACGGCCAACTGCCGAAGATATTGCTTTTTTAGTAAAAGAAATTTTAGGCAACGGGTCAGCCTCCATTCATATCGAAACAACCTTAGGAAACGCACTGCTTTTTCTGAATGAAAAGCCGATCGACGTGTTGTTATTAGATTTGAATCTTAACGCGAAAGACGGCTTTGATATTCTAAAGCAAATGGTGAGTAAGTCATTTCATACCATCGTCATCTCCGCAAATACAAACCGGGCAATCGAGGCGTTTGAATATGGCGTTTTGGATTTTGTTCCCAAACCGTATAGTCAGGAGCGGTTGGAATCTGCTTTTGCCCGTATCAAATCAAATCACTCGGTCGATGGTCATGCCATCAAGTATCTTTCGGTAAAACGGGGTTTTGAAATTCAAGCCATTTCTCTTGATGATATCCGGTATTTTAAATCAGCAAACATTTATGTTGAACTGCACCTTAAGGATGGGCACCCGGTAATTTATGATAAACCAATCAAGATGCTGGGAGCATTACTGCCGCCGAACTATTGCAGGATTCACAAGCAATATATTGTTAACTGTGAAACCATTAAAGCATTGCAAATACTTGGCGGCGGGCAGTACCGCGTTGTATTGCAAAGCGGCGATTGTTTACCGGTGAGCCGCAATAAAATTAAAACACTCAGAAAATTTGTTCAATTGTAATGCCATAGTGTCTCAATTTACTTTTTATCCACCGGCTCATGAGAACTGGTGTAATTGGCACCGACTGTTTGTGCCAGAGTTATTGCAATCCTGCCGGGATTCAGAAAACTGATTTTAAGGTATAATGTCACATCAATGTTGTTTTGCAGCGAAGTCCCATTTGGGACGAAATAGCTATAGAAACAGATCACCAGACGCGGCATAAGTTCCATAGGAACGAAATAGATTCTTAATTGAAACTAAAATCCCCCCTTTATTAAGAAATTACCTTTGAAAAATTGTATTGCGCTATTTGGGTTTATACTATAACCAAGCATTTCCGAGGCACCACAAATGCAGATTACCTAAAAACAGAAAGCCGCCCAACGAGGCGGCTTTCTTACTTTCAGTTCTTTTGCATAATATCAGAATTTTGCACCGATGGAGAAATATTGAATATTTTTCAACCTGCCAAAATACTGATAGGCATAATCTATTTTTACACTTACCATTTCCATTACCCGGTAGTCGATACCAAAACCAAAGGTAATTCCCTTTTCGGTATCTTTTTCGAATAACGAATTATATCCGGTACGTAAGTACACCGTGTTTTTCCATGCATATTCAGCACCAAGGTTAATATATTCCGTGTGGTCGTTCGGGTGCACAGCATCAACCTCGGCAGTAACAATATGGTCATTTTCTTTAACCACATCAGCCGCAAGCCCAAAGCGGAATATGAGTGGCAATGAAAACTGATCCAGTTCCTGATACGAGTTAATAAGGTTGTCACCTCCCGCGCCCGAAGGAGTGATGACAATAACATCACGGCCTTCCAAACGCATCTTCGAGCCAAAATTGGCAATGTTAGCAGCGATGCGCAGTTCGTTCATAACAGGGATTCTGTATAACGTTCCAACATCAATCGCGAAGCCGTTAGCACGCATGTTGTAAATATACTCGCTGACATATTTGGCATTAAAGCCAATGGAAAAATGATCTGTCAGGTTACGGGCAAAACTTAAGCCCATCACCAAAGCACCCGCGCTAAAGTTTTCGCCGGTACCTTGCGGCATCTCGATAGTCCTCACCTTCATTTCATTCATCGAAAGCACATTGACAAAAGCGCCAACGGTTCCAAAATCCTGGATGCCGGTAGTGAAGCCCGCGAAATCGTGCCGGATATCGGCATATAACGCCGCGTGCGAAAATGCAGCCTCGTTGCCGCTTATACCCGCGATGCCGGCAGGGTTCCAGTACAAGGCTGATACATCATTGGCACTTGCTGCAAACGCGCCGCCCATGCCTATGCCCCGCGGCCCCACGTTTAATTTAAGTACTTGCGCGGCCGTTGTGCCGGTTTTTTCGGTTTGTGCATTTATTGCCGGAATTAACAAGAAGGCAACAAGAACCAGTACGATAATTTTCGTTTTCATTATTCTGCTCCTTCCTATTTAATTAATGCGAATTTGATGAGTTTTTTACCAATACCCGGCGCGTCGATATGTGCAAGATACACACCGTAAGCTACGCTAAAACCGTCCTTGTTCAACAGGTTCCAGTATTCGCGTCCGTTATCCGCCATCTGATCATGTTCTAATTGCTGAACCAGTTCGCCCGATAACGTGTATATCCTGATAGTGCACTGCATCGGAAGATTTTCAAAATAGATGCGCCGTTCGCCGCGGTTCTGTGTCTGCAGCCGGTTTGCCGGTTCAAGGTCATTTGCAACGACATACGGGTTGGGCACCACGTAAATATTTTTCATCCTATCACTGGCAAGCGAGTTGCTTACTTTACCCGCGTTGGTCTTCAGCGTAAATACATCTGCTTTATCGAAAGGCCTCTGTATTGAGATATTGAAGACATCACCGGCAATTGGCAATAACGTATCACCCACAACTTTTGGGAAGATGACTGCCCAGGTTAAAGTATCTTTATTCGAGCCCTGATAGAGTGACCCGGGTTTAAAAAATATTAACTCCTCGCCTCTGTTCTGTATCGAGTCTTTCTTTTCTGTCTCACGCAAAAAAGTTAATACTTTTTTAGGAACACCTGTTGATATTTCTTCAACCTTAAAGTTAGCCGGAACAGCCACCAGTTTGGAACCAACATTAATATAAGTTGAATCTGTTTTTCCCGGCAGGTACGTTAACTGATAGTCGCCCGGGTATGAAAATTTTGGTGGTCCCGATATTGTTGTAATCGCTACATTCCATGGAATATTTCTATTGTTAACCCATTTGGTTCTCACCGGGTCGGGTTGCAAAGTTGTATAACTTGAAACTTTTACCTTAATGCCTTCAAACACCGGGTTTGCATCTTCACCGCTGAGAGCGGTGCTTTGGTAAACCGGATAGAATTTATAGGTAACCGAAAACTTGGAATTGTTAGCCATTGTTCCGTTTTCTTTCCGGCGTAAGGAACCTTTCTCGGCATCCAGGACATAGTCAACATTATTCGTGTATATTTTACCCGCGGCATCTTTAACTTCCAAACTTGCATCGGTGTAAATATTGCTATTACCCAGTTTCGCATATTTGTAGTCGAACAGCCAGACATCTTCAACGACAACCAAATCGCTGGTAATCGAGTAGTTCTTCATTTTGTAGGCAGTATCAGCAGTGAACAGGGTATCCTTAAATGTCAGACGGTAGTTGTTATCCTTAACATCAAGATCATTCAAGATACTAAAAGCAACTGATCCATTTCCGACACCACTCACATGCTGCACATTTTGATTCGGGATAACAGGTGCCACATAGCCGCTCGCGCGGGGACCCGGGGTTACCATAACGGTATTCACGTCAAAGCGGTATTGTGATGTTGCTGCATCGAGGGTAATTTTTTTGGTGCTTTCCGAGGGCGGAATGCCAAGTGAATCACCATGATCGTAGGCAACAACGGCATAAAAATATGTCTGCCCGTTAATCACGTTATTCGAATCGACAAATGAGTGAACAAGGCCATTGTTATCTCCAAGATAAAACTGTGTTCCCTTGCCTTGATAAGCAACCGGATGATAACCTTTCCATTCATTCACCAAATCCCATTTTGCATCAAAGCCTTTCGTGTCTTTTAATGGCTCATATAAAAAATCTGCACCACGGCCATCGGTAATTTTAAGAATATCAGAAAATCCGGCATCGGTACTTCTGTATATAACATATCCTTCAAAATCCTTGCCGGTAATCGGGTCAAGGCTTTCTTCAGCTTTTGTATTCCAGTACAATGTAACTTTTTTATCATCCGGCACAGCCGTAACCTTTGGGGCATCCGGTGGTTTAAAGAAACGGTAATTCTTGTTATAGATATCCTGCACCGTTGTGGCACTGGTTAACAAGTCGTTCAAATCCTGCCCAAAAAGGAATGCCATCGAAATTCTTTTGGTTTCACCTTTTTTCAGGGAAATATAACCCGAACCGAAAACAAACGCTATATCCGCGCTCTGTGCAATATCACCAAATTCACCGGGTGTACAACGCTGCCAGATTGATTCATCATTGTAAATTCTATCCTCACCCCAAGTCCAGCTGTTAAAACTGGTAAGGCCTATCTGATCAGCTTCGTCCAAGTCGGTAAATTCATAGTTTGGTTCACCCGCGTGTAACGGGTCAAGAGTACCATCGGCAAGTTTAATTCCGGCAGTTGGTAGTCCGTCGGCTTCTCCGGCATCGCCGGTACCCGGTATGCCGTCAACACCCACGTCATCTGTTTCCGCAACCCAGTCATGGTCGTTATCGATGCCGTCATCCTGACGCTCATCAGTCATCTCATCACCATCATTATTTATCCCGTCATACCCGTTTCCGGGTGATTCGAGGAATTTGCATCCCAGATAACCAAGCGGCAATCCACGGTCACCTTTCATATCAGGATCCCAGAAATATACCATGGACCGGGCATACACGGGGATATTTGCAACACTTGAGCCATACGGAGGGATAAAGAAACCATTATCGTCTTTATTATCCTTTCCACCGATATCCGGATCACCATAAATACCAAACAGAACTGAATCCAAATCTTTGTCGCTTTTGTTTGTTATGGTGTACACCATAAATAATGTATTCGCAGCAAGCGAGTTGCTCCATTGAAATGCGCGGGCATTAATTTGTATTCCTGCTCCACGCAGTGTTGTGTCATTCAAGTACGGGTAATATGGGAATTCCTTATTACCATGGTCGTCCATTGCCCATAAACATTCAAGGTCTGCATTATTTACACCTTGCGTTAAATAACCCGGCCATACATATTCACCAAGCGTGGCATTGTACCATTGTCTCGGCCAGCTGTCGGGTTTCCCGTCATGGTCCGAATCAAATGCAGGATTGGATGCAATCGAAGATTGCGCAGGATCGTCATATCCCGATAATGGTCTCCACACGTAGCGGTAACCTGTCGGTGATTCATCCCGGTATCCATCGTAATCAAACAATCCATCGGTGATAATGTGAATACGGGAACCGTCTTTTGCACTCGGCACGGATGTACCGACTATAGGACAGAATTGGAATATATAGGGGAGTTTTCTCCACACGAGATTATTCAATTCGCGTATATTTGCTGCCGGCAATCCTGCTGCAATTCCACCATAATTCATCAACTCCACGGTAACATTGTTACCATTCATAACAAACGATTTTTGACCATCAACAAAATCAGCGGTTGTTTTACCAAGCCACGGTTTCATCGATTCTTTTGTCGGAAGATTTGGCACTGCCAACGGCGGATGAAACTGTCGGGTATTTTTTATATAGTTAAAATAATTTTGTACAGCTTCTGCATCCTGCTTAATCTTTTGTGATGAAACCTGAGCGTTTCCCACAAGAGTGAATAAACTGAAAATCAGAAATAGGAGTGTACTTTTTCGAGAATATTGTTTCATGTAACAGATTCCTTATTCCTTAAAATTCCAAAGACATACCGAAACGTACTTCCCTTGGCGGGGCGTAATAATTCGGTCGTATATAATATTCAGTTGCCGAATGGGCACCGGGAATTAACGCAGCAAGCCGGTTTGTCTCCTGCGCGGCACCCTTGCCCTCTTCTAACGTGTAGGTAGAACGGCCGGTATCATTAAACACAAACCGCTCGTTCAGGCC
>JACPGF010000183.1:0-1859 GCA_016182615.1 Ignavibacteriales bacterium | reverse complement strand
AAGTTAAATACCTTTAGAAATAGTGTTAGATAGTAATCATCGTATCTAAAGGTTTTATCGGCCAGCAGGTCAAATGTCATTTGCAGGGGCCGCCGCTCTGAGTTGTTTTTCAGGAAGATCTGACTTCCGGGTATTTCCGGAGTATAAGGCAATCCGGTTCCGATCCTGCCTACGACAGTTGCATTCCAGTCATCAGCAGATCCTATCGAGACTGTAGCATTAAGAGAGTGCTGCTGATCCCAAGAAAGCGGTACCGGTACTTTCTCTGTCTGCCGGTTTGAAGCCGTGTTTACAAAAAACGAGGCTGCATCTGTTTCGTTTCCTTCGGCAACCTGAAATGTGTAGTCAAGCGTTGCACCAAATCCGTCTTCGGCGGTTTTCCTTTTGGTTAAAGAGAAAGTTATACCCTGAATATTTCCATAATCCTGATTTTGGTATTTATAGTAACTAAATGATGAAGTAACCTGTACCTGCTGTAATGCAAGCAAGTCACGTACATCTTTATAAAATCCAGTTATATTAAAGGCAACATTTTCGGTTAGCTGTTGCTGTAAACCAATCTCGTACGATACCGTTTTTTCTCTGTTTAGATTGGCATTGCCAAAAGTTGGAACACCTGCTATTTGTTCAAAGTTCGGGTTGGTAAACAAGTACGCGAATGGCGGCTGCTGAAAAAAATGACCGTAAGAGAAGTGGATAATCCCTTTGTCGGTTATCGGAAAAGACATTCCCAGACGTGGACTGATACTCTGTTTCGCATCCGCGTAGCGCAGGTTCGCGGTTGGCGTGTTCTGCTCCGGACCATAGAGTGCTTTTGAATTGAAATAATCGTACCGTAACCCGATATTAAGGATAATACTCTCGAATTCCATTTTATCCTGTACATAAACGGCAAACTGATAGGGTTTCCTGTTGTACAGATCATGCCGGGATGTTTCCGTCCCAAGAATTGTGGGTGAAAGATATGTTGTAGTATCCCGCAATATATCAAAATCCTCGTAGTCCATGTTGTGGTTTTTCATCTGCAAACCGGCTTTCAGTTCATGATTATTATCAAGCTGGCTTGTAATATCAAATTTGCCTTCAAATATTTTGGCACGGGAGTAGGAATGACTGTTTAATGTACCACCTGAATTGAATGTTGAAGTTGTCACCCTGTTGTTTATTTTATGGTCAGGTTGATACCGTTGATCGATAAAGTAATTTGACGTACCGAGTCCCGCATAATAATCCACGGCATCACCGGAAGCATCAAGTAAGGGGAACAGATACCTCTTCGAATCTGAGATATTATACGCGGCCTTCAGCGAGTAAAATGTACTGTTCGAGATAGTATGGCGCAGTTCAAGTGAATTAAGCAATCCCCAAGTTCTTGTTGTTGGGTTAGCCTCAGGTGTATATTTTAAGTTATGGTTGTAGCTCTGGTATCTTAAACCAGAATAAACAACATCATAATTTATTTTCAATGTTGAAAATGGTTTGTATGTTAACTTCCCCGTTGTATTAAAGCCAGTACTCCAATCCATTGGAACTGTTTTTCCGTCCCCGGTAGAAGATATTTTAATATCATCTGCATCCATCGGGTTTTTTAAGACTGAATCATAAATCGTATGCTGCCTGATACCATAAAGGTATCCCCGGTCATCATTAAAACGTGTCGATACAAAAAATGTAACACTATTATCAGTTAAAGGTATAGGTCCCCCGAATGTTCCCTCTGCAATATAATTATTCAGGGCATTCAGTTTTTCAATATTATAGAACGGATTGCTATTCCCGCTGATATAATCACCGGAATTTACCGAAATAAATGTATGATATGTCGAACTGCCCTCTTTTGTAATGGTGTTTACAATTCC
>JACPGF010000045.1 GCA_016182615.1 Ignavibacteriales bacterium | reverse complement strand
GTACCATTTGCTTACAGCCCCTGCAACGGTTCCGGTTGCACCGTCATACGGATTGATGATGCGGTATTTCTTCGATGATGAAGTTGCGGGCCCGTACTTGTAATAATTATTAATCATATTAACACGGGAAACTCCATTGGGAATAACAATCTCACCTCCGTAGGCGCTGTTGGCGCCCCAGTTGTAAATTACATTATTCCGATAATCAACAATTGCCAAAGTGTCGTGAGCCCTTGCACCATTAAAGCGTGGTGTACGGCTGTCGTGATGCGCTATAAGGTTATGATGATAGTTGCAATACTGTCCGCCCCAGACTCCTGCATATCCATGCGGGCCTTTCGGGTTAGCTGCATTTTTCAGGCTTTCGCTGATAATACACCATTGCAGGGTCACATATTTGTATCAATGCCATATACCGGTGGAGTATTGGAATGTGTTTCCTCTCCCGGCCGGAAGCGGATATGACGGATAATAACATTAGCGTAATTACCTTCACTCGGTTTGCCATAAACTTTTACGGTGTATTTCCTGATACAGATACCGTCTCCCGGAGCAGTTTGCCCGGCAATTGTAACATTTTGTTTACCAATGTCCAACCGGCCTTTAAGAATAATTACTCCCGAGACACGGAAGACAATGGTTCTTGGAAGTGAGGTAGTATCCTTCAGAGCGGCTCTCAGGCTTCCCACTGGAGGATTAGTAACATCATCCTCAAGATTAGTAACTTCAAAAACTACGCCTCCCCTGCCCCCGGTAATATTTGCCGCATATCCCTCCGCTGATGGAAATGCCTTCTGGGCATAAATCGTTTTAGGAAAAATATTTACTAAAATGAACAGTAGAGGAAAAATCAATTTTAATTTTGCAATTAGCATTTTCTGCATAGTTTTACTCAGATATGTGACAGATTAATACTATTTTTTTGTTGAAATCCTAAAAATGGATTTATTAAAAATATGAAAATTATTCTTTTAGTTTTAACTGCAAATAACAGTATGAGTTAAAATGGAGAAAGAACTGTCTATTCCGGTGAAATATTTGATGAATATATTAAAGCCTGATGGATTTTTTGAAAGTGTTAGTTAATTAACTGAAAAATATTGACCTGAAAAACGACTAATTTTCTCATATTCAAAATGAATATTAGTATCCAATGAAAATCAGCACTGTGAATTCGCTCGACCTCTATTTTTATGATCCAAGTCCAAAAAAAATTATCCATTCGAAGATGCATTCTCAGAAAACAAGTCCGAATAATTCATATATTTGCTACTATTAAATTATAAAGCAGATTCATGGATAGCGACGAAAGAATAAAATTATTCAAACAAATCATGTGGGACTATAGTATCCTGCCTGAAGATGTGTATGCTGTTTTGCAGGGTGAGAAACAGCTTGCCGGGCATTATAACAGGGATACACTATTTGTAAAATTGTTAGAGTCGTATTCATGGTTTACGATAGTAGAACTGCTTTCCGTCAATATCATAAAAGATTTATTAACCACTCAAAACATCAATAAACTCAGGTCACCTTCACTTCGTGAAAAATATGAATTCGTACGCAAAAGATTGCACGAAATTATACCTGCTGCAAGATAAGTTTTTAGCTTGGTGGAAAAATCTGCGGTTACCATTCTGTGCTCTCATTCATCAAACAACATACTAAAAGTAAAAGACATGAACAATTTAAATTTAATTACTTGGGACTAAATATATACTTAAATAATACGATAATGATTGTATAGTCACCTTATGCGTAAACCTTTTATTGTACAAATAGAGAATTTAAGAGTAGTAATATTGGCATATACAAGACACGGACAATTAAACCATCGTAAAATTATTTAGTAATAAATCCAAAGAGTTAATTTTTATGTATAGAAAAATATACATTATTGTTGCTGCCACTATTCTGTGCATTTTTTCGTTGGGATGCAAGGAAAGTAAAATAAGTGAATTGATACCTGATTCGCCCACAGCATTAACGACTCTTGAAAGTACGCTTCTTCCCACAACAGTGCCTGTTTTTCCTCCTCAGATTCTTCCGAATGAAGTTGCGAAATACGCATCCAACGGTTATGGGAAGTGGTATCTCGGAGGCGGTATCCCATTTCAAAAACGGTTGGATCTTATGCCAAACACGTACAATGGTTCGGGAATAACTAAATCTGCAATTCTTCTACATTTTTTTACTATGAGCGATATTCATATAACCGATGTACAATCCCCTGCCCAAACAATCTATTATGGGCTGCAAATAAATGGTAATGTGTCCGGGTATTCTCCGGTGATACCTTACACAACCAGAATACTGGATGCAGCTATTCAAACAGTTAACGCACTCCACAAAAAAAACACAATTGATTTTGGACTGATTTTAGGAGATGCAATTAACAATGCACAGTACAATGAAGTCAGATGGTATATCGATATTCTTGATGGGAAATCAATAAAGCCTAATTCGGATCTAAAACTTACAATTCCCGCAAGCTCGTTAAGTACATTTAATGCCACAGGGCTCGATAAAGCCATTCCGTGGTATCAGGTTCTTGGTAATCACGACCATTTTTGGTCGGGGGTTATTACTCCAAATGAATATCTAAAAGAAACGCTCATTGGTGAAAATATATTGAATGTCGGCGATTTTACAAAAGGTGGAACAATTGATGACCGTGGCCTCTACATGGGCGTTATTGATGGTTCATCCGAATATGGTCAAGTTGTCGGTGCGGGCCCTGTAGCTAACTTCACAGTGGCACCTAAAGTGACAGCTAATCCCGAGCGTAGGTATATCTCAAAAACTGCTTGGTTAAATGAGTTCTTTTCAACTAGCAGCAAGCCCATAGGTCATGGGTTCGTGCAAAATAGCGGCTCTGCCTGTTATACTTTTGAACCAAAAGTTGGTCTTCCATTAAAAGTGATCGTGCTTGACGATACACAGAATGAAGACTGTACTCCAATGAAAGGGGCATACGCCTCATTGGATCAGGAACGCTACAACTGGTTATTGGGCGAATTGGACAAAGGGCAATCCGATGGCAAACTTATGATAATAGCAGCTCATATTCCAATAGGGGTGCTGTCTTACATGTTTGACGCCGCGTCCGTCGTTTCTCAAACAGCATTGATTGCGAAATTACAAACGTACCCAAATCTTATTCTATGGTTATCAGGCCATCGTCACTTGAACACTGTTACGGCATTTCCCTCAACTGATTTAAATCATCCCGAGTATGGCTTTTGGGAAGTGGAAACAGCATCGCTGAGAAACTTTCCTCAGCAGTTCCGTCTTTTTGATATTGTCCGTAATACAGACAATACTATTTCAGTCCTTACAACAAATGTGGATCCGGCTGTCAATGAAGGATCTCCTGCCTGGTTCTCCCGTTCATACAGTATCGCCGCTTTCCAAATTTTTACATCACAAAACCAGCCGAATCTTCCTTCGGGCGCTTACAATGCTGAGCTGGTAAAACAGCTGACACCTGAGATGCAAGCTATTTTGCAGAAATATTGAGTACAATACTGGCAGGTTATCTTTACCCGGCATTGATT
>JACPGF010000190.1 GCA_016182615.1 Ignavibacteriales bacterium | reverse complement strand
GTTACAGCCAAATAATGAAATTAACGGCTTAACAATGGGCAGTGTTGGTTCAAAAACTAAAATTGACCATGTTCAGGTCAGCTATTCTGGTGACGATTCATTCGAGTGGTTTGGGGGTACTGTTAATGCATCTCATTTAGTTGCCTTAAAAGCAGTTGATGATGATTTTGATACCGATTTCGGGTTTAGTGGAAAGTTGCAATTTGGTGTAGCTTTGCGTGATCCATATATTGCTGATCAGAGCAAGAGCGAGGCTTTTGAGTCTGATAATGATGCAGGTGGATCTTTTAAGACACCGAGAACTTCACCAGTGTATTCTAATTTTACCCTTGTTGGCCCAAAACAAAATACTTCTGATGTCGTAAATTCATTACATTTCTACGGTGTTCATCACCGCCGCAACACTTTACAATCTATTCATAATTCAATCTTTTTAGGGTTTAATACCGGCGGTGCTTATTATGAAGGTTCAAGTGTTGGTACACAGGCTTTAGCAGATTCATTCAGATATGCTAATAATATATTTGCAGGATTAACAAAGAAATGTTCAACTTCAGTTGCAAGTTTTAACGTTTTTAATTGGATGGGAACAGTAGCTTATGCAAATGATTCACTTCCGTTAACTTCCAGTATACTATTAAAAAATCCATACAATCAGTTAAATCCGAATTTTACGCCTCAGGCAGGTTCACCTGCAATTAATAAAGCAAGCTTTACAAATCTTTCAGACCCTTTCTTTACAGCAGTTACTTATGCAGGTGCTTTTGATCCTAATGGTGAAAGATGGGATGCAGGATGGTCAAATTATGATCCTCAGACAAAAGTATGGAACTCAAACATTTCTTGGACAACTAATATTAAAGTTATCAATAGTTTAGGTGAAGCCCGTTATGCTACCTTTGGACGCGGTGCCGGTGCTACTGATGGTATCGACAATTCATTTGGCGAGATTGCTATTCCTCCGGCAAACTCAGAGGATGTTGACGTTCGTTTCTTGCTCCCTTCCACAAACACCGAAGTTGCACTTGATGTTAGAAATACCGGCGCAGTTACCGGTAACATGTTAACTTACACCTTGCAGTTACAAGGTGGCACAACTGCATCCGGCAGTACGGTTATTTCATGGGACCCGAATCTATTAGGTGCTGGTGATTTCTTTATTTCCGATTCAGTTTACGGTGGTGCTTTCTTCCCTATGGCAAACATGAAAACCACTTCTTCAGTTTCAGTTCCTACCGGTGGTCCTTGGACCGTTTATATTTATGTTAAGACCAGATACTCATTTGTTCAGAGCCTTGGCTCTGGCTGGAATATTGCATCTTTTCCTGGTACACATGTAAACAGTATGAGCGCTGATACTCTTTTCAGAGGGCGTACGGCTGGTGTTTCTCTTTATACTTGGAATGGTTCATATACCGCTACAACAACTGTAACTCCTGGTGTTGGATACTGGTTAAAAATGGATGCTTCAAAAATTATCACTTGGAATGGAGCAGTTCAAAGTGGTGTCCTTTACCCGCAAGTTGAGTTTAGCCCACGCGCGGCTACAAATACTACCGTTGGCTGGAATATGTTTTCTGTAAACTAGTTTGATGTTCTCCCTTCAAGAATTAAATCGATACCTTCTAACGTTATTTCCGGCTTACCTTTCGAGTATCAGCCTGCTTCAGGTTATACAACTGCAGGAACCCTTACCGCAGGTAGAGGGTACTGGGTTAATGTAACAACTGCCGGACAGTTAATCGTTCCCGGTCCGAACAGTGCTTTCGATAAAATGATCAATCCAACCGTTGAACTTGTTAAAAAATCATGGAACAAATTACAGTTACGCGATGCAGAAGGTAAGTCATACACCCTCTACACCACAACAGATAAATCCGATGACCTTAGCTTAACAGCATTACCTCCGGTTCCTCCTGCAAACATGTTTGATGTCCGTTTTGCTTCAAACCGCTTTGCTGCTAATTTATCAAGTGGTGCTGAAAGAGTTCAGATGTCAGGTGTAGTATTCCCGGTTACTGTATCTTCTGAAGGAAGTAATGTAATTGTAAAAGCAAATGGAAAATCAATGCTTCTTACAAACGGCAGCCAAATTTCACTTACTGATAACAGCATTGCTGAATTCAGTGTTGAAGCTGAAAATTCTCTTCCGGTTAAATTTGATGTAGCTCAGAATTTTCCTAATCCTTTTAACCCGAGCACGACAATTAAATTCTCTGTTCCTAAAGCTGCAAATGTTAAAATTTCAGTTTACAACAGTATGGGTGAATTGGTTAGCGAATTAGTTAATGCCTCATTCGAAGCTGGTTCTTATTCAGTTAAATGGGATGCCGCACGCAGCGCTTCAGGTTTGTATTTCTACAGAATGGAAGCTGGTGATTTCATCTCCGTTAACAAAATGTTACTTCTTAAATAAATTGAAAATTTTCCGGAGGGCACCATGCCCTCCGGAATTTTTTATTCAGTTACAAAAACAATTGAGTCAAACAAAAACATTAAAAGAAAAATTATCAGGAAATAGAAATGGAATTAGTTAGAAGAAACAGTCTATTAGTTGTGTTATTGATTATTGGATTTCAAAACACGTTGTTCCCACAAAAGAGTATTACTGCTTACAGTACAACAATAGTTGTTACAGATGATGTAAGCCCTGCAAAAGACCTTGTACTCGGTTTAGACCAAACTGCAACAGACGATATTGATTTAGTTCTCGGTGAAAGCGAACTGCCACCGATGCCGCCATCGGGCAATTTTGAGGCACGGTTTATTTTACCGCAGAATAGTTTTAGCGGAAGCCTAAATTCTTGGTCAGATTTCAGAAATGCGGCTGAAAACCCTTACACAGGTCAAAAGACATTCCGTCTGCATTTTCAGAAAACAGCTGCTGCAACCTATGTACTTATTAAATGGAATTTGCCTGCAAATATTACAGGAACGTTAAAGGATATAGTCACCGGCACACTGGTAAATGCCGGAATGAGCGGAACAGGTGAATTAAAGGTTACCAATCCGGCTTCGTTTAATAAACTTGATATGATACTAGACTTTAATCAGGTTTCAACAGAAGTTGAAAAGTATGACGGTGAAATCTCAAGTTTTAAATTACTGGGTAATTATCCAAATCCTTTTAACCCGTCAACCATTATATCCTATGTAATTCCTGAACCGGAAAATGTATTGATTCGCGTGTATTCATCAAATATGGAATACTTGGAAACTTTGCATTCCGGTAAGCAGTCAGCAGGGGCACATACTGTTAACTGGTCAGCTTCAGCTTGTCCATCAGGATTGTATATCTATAGTATAAGTTATGGGAATAAAATTGTTTACGGGAAAATGATGCTCTTAAAATAGTTCGAATTCGTCAACCAGTTGTACATTCCCGGATGATCTTGATTTTTATAAAATATTAAAATGAGCAATGAAAAATAAAATATTTCAAAATGTATTAATTCTTTTATTCACTGTTATTACCATACAGGCACAATCGGTAAGTATCCCGGTTACTATTTCTGATAATGCAACAGTACCGAATAGTTTGGTTTTGTACTATGGTTTAGACACAACTGCAACTGATGGTATTGATTTAAATCTTGGGGAGTCTGAATTGCCTCCCATGCCGCCTTCCGGAAATTTCGAGGTCAGATTATTCCTGCCTTCCTTTACCGGCTCTTTAGCTTCGCTAAGCGACTACCGTTATGGTACATCTGCTCAGAGCGGTACTTATGAATACCGTTTACGGTATCAGAAACATGCGACAGCAACAAATATTACTGTTACCTGGAATATGCCAGCTGGTGTTACCGGGGTACTGAAAGATGTTGCAACGAATGGTGTTGTCATCAATAAAACAATGACCGGCAGCAGCAGTTACACTGTTGCTAATCCAAATTCGTTTAATCAGTTAAAAATGTTCATCACCTACAATCTTGGACCAATAAATGTTGCTGTAAAAGCCGTACCGGAAGGTTTTTTTAATACCGATTTGAACAGGTTGAACATTTCAGATACATTTAAGGTTTATCTTGCCTCTGCTGTCTCTCCAAATACATTTGTTGATTCCACTAGTTTTGTTATTGATTCGGTTACATTCACCGGTATGGCAGCATTCAGAAATGCCCCTAGTGGCTTATACTATCTTGTTATCAGTGGCCGGAATACCATTCAAACCTGGAGTAAAATCGGGGGAGAAGCTTTATCCAAGAACAGTACAGCCACGTATAATTTCGATTCTTTACAAACGCAAGCTTTTGGATCAAACTTGACATTGATTAATACTCATTGGTGCTTGTATGCAGGTGATGTCAATCAGGATCAATTTGTGGATTTTACAGATTTGACACTTGTTGATAATGATTCATACAATTTTACCGGAGGTTATGTTGCAACTGATATTAATGGGGATGCGTTCGTGGATTTTACCGATTTAACTCTCGTGGATAATAATAGTTACAATTTTATAGGCACTATACGCCCTTAAAAAGTATCCTCGTGTCTCGTATGCAATCAGTTAAATGTTGAGATAGAATTTCAATAGCATTCCTTTTGGGGAAGAGTGATTACGGAAAAAGATGCTTTCAAAGGAGAGCAGGATTTTCAAACAATAGCTTTAATGGAAGTATTTGATTTTCAAAAATAATAAAATGAGTTATGAAAAATAGATTATTACTGATTGGATTAATTGTTTTTTTCTCAGCTATTACCGTGTCCGCGCAATCGATTAGTATTCCTATTACTATATCCGATAATGCTGCATCGCCGAACAGCCAGCTGCTTTATTTGGGTGTTGATACAAGTGCTAGTGACGGAATTGATTTAGGGCTTGGCGAAACTGAACTACCTCCGATGCCGCCCACGGGAAATTTTGAAGCCCGGCTTCTACTTCCTTCATTTTCGGGTTCGTTGGCATCCCGGATAGACTACCGGTATGGAACAAAAATGCAAACTGGAGAAATTGAATACCGGTTACGGTATCAAAAACACACCTCAGCATCCAGTATTAATGTTGGATGGGAACTGCCAGCAAATGCAACAGGTGTGCTGAAAGATGTTGCCACTAATGGTGTTGTCATTAACATTACAATGCAGGGGAGTGGCTCGTTTACTGTAATTAACCCATCTGCATTTAATCAACTGAAACTGTACATTACTTACACAAGTTTGAGTTTTCCGGTAACAATTTCAGACAATGCAGCAAGTCCAAACAGTGCCACGCTTTACTTCGGACTGCACCCGGAAGCAACAGATGGTATAGATTTGGATTTAGGAGAAAGTGAACTCCCGCCAATGCCGCCCTCGGGAAATTTTGAAGCACGCATGTTATTACCTGCCTTTTCTGGTGCTGTCGCTTCGTACAAAGATTTCCGGAATGGCACTTCCTTTACCAATGAAGCTTATGAATACCGTTTGCGGTACCAAAAACACTCATCTGCAACCAGTATTACTATCGCATGGAGTTTACCGTCAAATATAATTGGAGTGCTTAAAGACGTAGCAACCAACGGTGTTGTTATAAATGTTACTATGCTGGGCAGCGGCAGTTACACGGTTACAAACCCGAATTCTTTTAATCAGGTAAAACTGTTTGTTAGCCGTAAAACGGAGCCCATCCTAGAGTATCCGATAACAATATCAGACAATGCATCAAGTCCAAATAGCACTACGCTTTCCTTCGGTCTGCACCCTGAGGCAACAGATAGTGTCGATTTGGATTTGGGGG
>JACPGF010000165.1 GCA_016182615.1 Ignavibacteriales bacterium | reverse complement strand
GCCTCCTATAAGATTTGCGTATTCATTGGTCTTAAAGTCGGACAAACGAACGATAACCTCACGTGGATAGAAAGCCGCTGCGATCATGCCAATGCCTTCAGCAAGCTTCTTGCTCATTATCGATGAAGTTATAAGAGGTATCGATTCAACGGTACAGGTTACATCGCGCAACGCGTATATTACTTTATCAGCGGGTGCTATTTCTTTTGTCTGTCCTATCATTACAGCACCGGCTTTTACTAACGTACGTTTGTATTGCATTAAGTTTAATCCGGTATTAAACCCAGGAATTGCTTCAAGTTTATCTAAAGTACCACCGGTATGACCGAGTCCCCGCCCCGATATCATTGGAACAGTTACACCCGCTGCTGCAACCACTGGAGCAAGAATCAATGAGGTTTTATCACCGACCCCGCCTGTTGAGTGTTTATCAACTTTTACTCCGGGAACTACTGACAAATCGATTACTTTGCCGCTGTAGAGCATTGCCTCGGTAAGTGCAGCTGTCTCTGTGGTTGTCATGTTATTAAAATAGACAGCCATCAGAAATGCAGAGAACTGGTAGTCGGGAATTTTACCTTTCGTAAAATTATTTATGACGTAAAGAATTTCTTCTTTGCTCAGTTCTCCCCTGTTTCTTTTTTTCCGTAAAATGTCAATAAAGTTCATGGTTTGCTCTTTAAAAAGTTGTTTAATCATCTTTTCAAATGTACGAATGAATTTGAAATTACAGAACCTGTTTTGAAGTCTTTTTTGTTATTCTAAAAATAGGAAGGAGGAAAGAAGAATTTTGCAATTGATATAGCCATGCATTTGACATACCTTTGAATTCAGTTCGCTCCCCATCAAACCAGTTGGCCAAAATGTTGCAAGGGTGACTAACAAAATCGATCACAGGTACAAGTCCAAAATCGGTGGCATTTATTTATAATGAAACCCGATAAATATGCTCTAACCTCAGACTTTTAGTCTGAGGTTATTTGTACCGACTCGCTTTGGCTTTAGCCATGAATTTTTGTTGCATCTCTCAATAAGTGAAAGATTTAAAGGACATGGGAAGATCTTCATGAATCTGTGTCGTCGTATATAGATTTTCATTTGTCATCAATCCGGTAATAATTTACATATCTGACGTCTAGTAATCAACTGCCCAATAAAAAGCGAACACTTTAGATTGTTTTGAAATGCTAATAATAAATGAGCGTTCTAGTGGCTAAAGCCTGAGTTTTTGTGGGTGATTCACCTCAGACTAAAAGTCTGAGGTTTTGGCATAAAGGTGCTGTTAACTCGAAAGATATCTATGTGTAAAATTTCCTGTTAATATTTTGCCACCGATTTTGAACTTGAACCGTAAAGCACTCTTTCTCTTCTTAAAAAAGTTTATCCGGTACGCAAAATAACTGCATAACTCCTTATATTACAAATTCAATAATTTTGGTTTAGAATTTAACGTCTCATTTGGAGCTTAATAAGCGGTATGGCAGCAAAAAACAATAATGATATTTTAGAAAAAGTAGTTTCTTTGGCTAAACGCCGGGGATTCGTGTTTCAGTCAAGTGAAATTTACGGCGGGCTAAACGGCTGCTGGGATTACGGCCCACTGGGTGTTGAACTGCTGAAAAACATTAAAGAGGAGTGGTGGAAGTTTATGACTTACCGCGAAGATGTAGAAGGGCTTGACGCATCAATCCTTATGCACCCGCGCACGTGGGAAGCCTCCGGCCATGTTGAAAACTTTACCGATCCGATGATTGACTGTAAACAATGCAAGAGCCGTTTCCGTTTGGATATTCTTGCAGATACAATCGCAACCAAGAAGAAAATTAAATCGTTGGAAGCAGCTTCGGAAAAACTCATCGGCTTGTATCCACAGATTGCGGATATAAAATCACTCAGCGAGAATGATTTAAATGAATTGTATAACGCTATTCTTGATAACAAGGATGCAAATGCCGCGTTACTCGAAGAGATGAACTGCCCGCAATGCGGCAACAAGGCTACCTTTACGGTGCCCCGCAATTTTAACTTAATGTTCAAAACATTTATCGGCCCGGTTGAAGATTCAGGTGCAGCCGTGTATCTTCGTCCCGAAACCGCGCAAGGTATATTTGTTAACTTTCTTAACGTGCAGACCGCCTCACGCCAAAAACTCCCTTTTGGTATTGCTCAGATTGGCAAGGCATTCCGTAACGAAATTAACACGAAATATTTCCTGTTCCGCACCCGCGAATTCGAGCAGATGGAAATGCAGTTTTTTGTTCCCCCGGTAAAGGATAAGGAATGGTATGACTACTGGAAAGCGGAACGCCTGCAGTGGTTTATTAAGCTTGGCATGAAGCATGAAAAACTCCGTTACCATGATCATCCTTCTAACAAGCTTGCGCACTATGCAAAAGAAGCAACGGATATTGAATATCTGTTCCCGTTTGGCTGGGGTGAAATAGAAGGCATACACAACCGTACGAATTTTGACTTAAGCCGCCACGAGCAGTTTTCAGGCAAGAGTATGAAATATTTTGATGAAGAAACAAAGGAAAAATTTATTCCGTTTATCATCGAAACCTCTGCCGGTGCCAGCCGCTCATTTATGGCTTTCCTGCTGGATGCGTATGATGAAGAAATGGTTAATGATGAAATGCGTGTTGTATTGCGCCTTAACCCGAGATTAGCACCGGTTAAAGCAGCCATTCTTCCGCTGGTTAATAAAGACGGCATGCCGGAATTTTCCCGTAAAATCGAAACAGATTTACGCCGCTACTTTAAGGTATTCTACGATGATAAAGGCGCAGTAGGCCGCCGCTACCGCAGGGCTGATGAGGCGGGTACGCCGTTTGCCATCACTGTCGATACACAAACCCTCGAAGACAGCACGGTTACTATCCGTGAACGCGATTCAATGCAGCAGGAACGTATTGCTGCCGATAAGATAACCGAGTATCTGATAAAGAAAATATAAGCAGATACAAACTAATTTTCCAGTAAGCCCTGATGGTATGCAAATATCATCAGGGCTGTTTTATAAAACAGAAATTTTAACCAATGATTAAAGCAGTGGTCTTTGACCTGGGCAATGTGTTATTGCCGTTTGATTATACACCGTTTACACAGGCGCTTGATGCTGTTGAGCCTGGTTTAAGTAAAATATTCTCTGAAAATTATCAGCATAACTATACAGGCCTGCACCGTGCTTTCGAGCGTGGTGATATGAGCGACAGCCAGTTTCTTGATGAAGTTACCGCTATTCTGCACCATAAAGTAAGCCGTGAACATTTTTGTAAAATATTTAGTGAAGTGTTCCGGGTTAACGAGGATGTTGCCGCGCTGCTGCCAAAATTACGGCAGAACTACCGTGTGTTTCTTTTGTCTAACACGAATAACATACACCGCCAATACGGGTGGAATAAATATTCCTTCCTGCAGCATTTTGAAAAGTTATTCCTTTCGTATGAAGTGAATGCAGTGAAGCCGGAAAAGAAAATTTACGAAACGGTTAGCAGCTATAGCGGCCTACTACCTGAGGAACACATATTCATAGATGATGTAGCCGATTACGCGCAAGGTGCACGTGATGCAGGCTGGGATGCAATTCAGTTTACCGGGTACGATAACCTGGTTAAAGAATTGCAGCTGCGAGACATAAAGTTTTAAAATTATTTATTAACAGGATTTAATAACCCTCTTTTTTTATGGCAGAGTTATCGACTGAGGGAAAACAGTAACGCTTTTTTCGAAGTCCCTCCTTTTTGAAAGGAGGGTGGATCGCTTTAGCGAGACGGGAGAATTGTTTTAGCGGCATTAACATTGCCTATAATCGATTCCCCCGCTTCGCCGCGGCGAACACCCCCCTTTCAAAAAGGGGGGACTCAGGAAAAGTCAATTAGACAAATTGAAAACCTTTAAATCGATCCTCCGGTAGGATAGCCATATTAGAAGCGGGCAGAAAAAATATTATGAGAAAAAAAGAACAGATAAAAGGATTAACATTACCTGAACTTCAGGGATTGTTTGTTACGAACGGCCATGAAAAATTCAGGGCCACACAGGTATTTAACTGGATGTATAATCATAAGGTACTCAGCTTTACGGATATGAATAATATCTCCAAAGACCTGCGTGCCACACTCGATGAGCAATACTCCCTGATTACTCTTGAAAAAGTAAAAGAGCAATCATCTTTGCAGAACGGCACAAAAAAGTTCCTCTTTAAAACACAGGATGGTTTTGTTATCGAGTCGGTAATAATACCGGATAACGACCGTACCACGCTCTGTCTATCAACACAAGTGGGCTGCCCTTTAGATTGCAAATTTTGTGCTACCGGAGTAATGGGTTACAAGAAAAATCTTACAGCGGGAGAAATATTCGATCAGTACCTGCTTGCCGGAGTTAATTATGAGCGGCCAATATCAAATGTTGTTTACATGGGTATGGGTGAGCCTTTACTTAACTATGAGGCAACAGTACGGTCTTTAAGTATTTTTGGTGAAGAGCTTACCAAAGGCATCAGCCTGAAAAAAATCACTGTTTCCACCGCCGGTATTGCTCATAAGATTAAAGAGCTGGCTGACACAGGCCTAAAATGTAAACTGGCTTTTTCGCTTCATTCCTGTTTTGAAGATACCCGTTCGCTTATAATGCCCATAAACAAAAAGTACAGCCTGAAAGAAAATGTAAAAGAACTCCGGTACTTTGCCCAAAAGACCGACACACGCATTACATTTGAATATGTGATGCTGCAAGGCATTAACGACCGCAAGGAAGATGTACAGGCTATAATAAAACTTTGCAGAAGTATGCCCTCGAAAGTAAATATTATTCCGTTTAACTCCTTAGCGCACATGAATCCAACCGGGCTTTCTGCTGAATTAGTGCCAACCTCAAAAAAGAAGATTGATGAATTTGCAGATGAACTGCGGAATGCAAACCTGACGGTTATGCTGAGGGATACCAAAGGCGAAGATATTGCCGCTGCATGCGGGCAGCTTGCTATTACAGGAACCGAAGTATGAAAAAACTGACGCATGCTGAAATATCGATAAACCGGGCAACACTTGAAAGTGTGCCGCTCGTGCGTAAAATGCCGGTAGTGGTTATCCTTAACAACATCCGCAGCACGTACAATGTCGGCTCCATTTTCCGTACCTCGGATGGAGCGATGGTTGAGAAAATTTACCTGACGGGATTTACTCCCGTACCCCCGAAAAAGGAAATATTAAAAACAGCTCTTGGCTCTGTTGACAGCGTGGCGTGGGAATACCGCGAAGACCCGCTTGCATTGATAAAAGAACTGAAAGAGCTCGGTTATACCATCGGGGCTTTGGAGCTTGCCGAGAACAGCGTTCCCTATTACGCGGTGCAAAAAGCATCGTATCCATTAGCTCTTATTATCGGCAACGAAATAACCGGCGTTAACCAAGACCTGTTAGACCAGTGCAGCCTTGCCCTTGAAATACCGCAATATGGTATAAAGCAATCGCTCAACGTTGCAGTAGCATACGGTGTGGCAATATTTGAGTTACGGAAGATTTTTGAAGATGGGTGAAAAAGACCCCTTCCATTTAAATATTAGCTATTTCAAATACAACATTTTAATACTTTTAGAAAAATTTGCTGAAATTAATCTGCAAATGTAAACGCCGCCCGGCAAGCCTGCGCTGTTAAAGGTTACAGCATGCTTCCCTGCACCTTTTTCACCATTAAAAAGTGTTACGACCTCTCTGCCTATCACGTCATATACCTTTATAATTATCTGCTCTTTGCCGGGTAATTCATAAGCAATTGTAGTTGACGGATTAAACGGGTTTGGATAATTTGGAAATAAGACAAAGTCAGTGTTGTTTTTCCTGATAACATCGGTTCCAACGGTAAACTCTTTTAGTTCAACATGCCTATATCCGGTCGTATAGGTGTGGCTCATGATGGAGGTTTCACTGTTATGGACCAATTTTAATCCTTCATTGATTCGAAACCCAAAGCTGTCAGTGTATGTAGAGGTAAACGGATACGATCCTCCGGTATAAGACCCGGATAATATTCGTGGTGATTGTACTGAATCTGAATACCGTGTAAAGCTTATATGTGTAAGAGTTGATGGAAACGACCAAATACCAAATATATCTCTTGATAAAAGCGCATGATTGCCACTGTGCATTTCAGTTATAGAAAATTCACTGTTATAATACGTGGTATCCAAGGGGTGATATGTACCATACCTTTGAACCGTGTCAACTTCCTGAACACTCCATACAACCGAGGAATCAGTTTCCGACTTAAGTAAAATTTTGAAATGAACCGAACCATTGGTAAAATTCTCTTCGGTCAATGACAAGGATTCATAAATTTTAGACACCGAATAGTAGCTATACGAGTAGGTGTTTCCAACTTTCAGTGGAAAAAAATCATTTTGTTGAGAAAACAGATTTGCAGAAAATAACACAAAAAAGAAAAGAATTTTACCGGAATTGCTAGTTCTAATTAAAAAGACCGAAGAACTTAAAGATTTGTACAACATCATTAACCCATTCAAAAATTTTTGGAATTCTTCTCTACGAATAAATATAATGATTTTAATTTCAAATGTCAAAATCCGCGAAAATCCAAGGTTGTAATAGGAAAGTAGAAATGACACAAAATTGATGATTAAAAGGTGAGATTGAAATTTCTAAAATACGAAGTATTGAGCGTGCCGTAGTGCGAAATAAAAGTTTAAAACGTACATACGAAAGATTACGGGATTTTTCGATTGAATGAGACCTTTGCTTCTATTCAGCAATCGCTTAACATGGCAGTTGCATACGGCGAGGCAATATTTGAGCTACGGAAGATTTTTGAGGAAGGAAGAAAACCGAGTTCTTAAACAGCAAAAACAGAACGGTAAACAGAAATATTCAATTAATAATAATTCCGGTAAAATATTCGTGTTTATCGCTAATTTTAAGTAAAATCCGCCAAATCTTACCTTTTTTTTCTCCACGGAAATGCTTAATATAATCAACTTTTTTTCTTATTAACCATTCAGGTAATTTATGTTTAATGCCCTTCAGGCGGAACGCCGCCATTTTTCAGGGTTATCACGCGGTTTTGCCGTGATAATGCTGCTCTTTTTTGCAGGTACACAGGCCGTGTTGGCACAGAATGTACCGGCAAACCGTTGGAATGATATTACAGAAGCTTCTATCGATAAAAGTGCCGGAACCAGAAATATTCTGGCAAAAGCATCTCGCACACTAGCGCTGCAATTCGAGGATATGAAATCGGATTTATGCGGAGCTCCTTCGGAAGAAGCAGTACGCCTGCAAAATAGTAATGTTACCATTAATCTTCCTTTGCCTGACGGAACCGTCAGAACATACCGTGTTGTTGAGTCATCCATTATGGAACCGGAATTAGCCGCAAAGTTTCCTGAAATACGGACTTTTGCAATTCAAGGCTTATTTGCTGAAGATGGAAGCGGTCGTATAGATTATACACCGGCTGGATTCCATGCAATGATCTTTACACCTGAAGGAAGTGTATTTATTGACCCTTATCAGAAGAATGATTCTAAAAATTATATTTGCTACTATAAAAAAGATTTTATTCCCGTTGGAAAAGTTGGCCCGCAGGGAAATTGCGTTATTGATGATAAGGAAGTACGAGAGGCAATTCAGCATATTATCGCTGCACAGGGAACAATTAAATCGGGTGAAAACCTCCGTACCTACCGGCTTGCATTAGCAGCAACGGGTGAATACACGGCATTTCACGGCGGTACTGTTGCTCTGGCTTTAGCCGCTATGACAACGACCATGAATCGTGTAAATGCTGTGTATATGAAAGAAGTTTCAATTAAAATGGTACTGGTTGCCAATACCAGCAGCCTTATTTATACAAATGCAAGTACCGACCCCTATACCAATTCAAATGGCGGCTCTATGCTCAGTCAAAACCAGTCAACCTGTAACAGCGTTATCGGTTCAGCTAATTATGACATCGGCCACGTGTTTTCTACCGGCGGCGGCGGAGTTGCATACCTTGGTTGTGTATGCGGGAGCAGTAAAGCAGGCGGTGTAACCGGAAGCCCTTCACCGGTTGGCGATCCGTTTGATATCGATTATGTGGCTCACGAAATGGGCCATCAGTATGGCGGTAACCATAGTTTTAACAGCCAGACCGGAAGCTGCGGCGGCGGTAACCGTAATGCAAGCACCGCTTACGAACCGGGCAGCGGGGCTACAATTATGGCTTATGCAGGTATTTGCAGTTCAGACGACTTGCAGCCGAATAGTGACGATTATTTTCATCTTGCCAACTTGAATGAGATTATTGCTTATTCAGCTTCAGGCAACGGAAACTCATGCCCGGTTACAACCGCTACTGGAAATCATCCTCCTGTAGTTGGCACGTTAACCGGTGGATTTACCATTCCCATCAGCACACCATTTGCTCTTACCGGTTCAGCAACCGATCCTGATGGTGATGCTATATATTATTGCTGGGAAGAATATGACCTTGGGCCTGCCGGAAGCCCCAATTCTCCTTCCGGTAACGCACCGATATTCCGCAGCTTTAAACCGACAGTTTCACCAACGAGGATATTCCCTAAGTTGGCTAACCTGCTTGCTAACACGACAAAAATCGGAGAAAAGCTTCCGACCTACACACGTTCACTGGCTTTCCGTTTAACTGCCCGGGATAATAAAGTTACAGGCGGCGGAATTGGTTACGCGGCTCTTTCTATTTCTGTCAGCGCTGCTGCTGGCCCTTTTGTTGTTTCATCACCTAATACTAATGTTACATGGGAAGGCAATTCGTCTCAAACCGTTACATGGAGCGTGGCAAACACAAATGCTGCCCCGGTAAACTGTACAACAGTTAATATATTACTCTCAACTGACGGCGGTAACACGTGGCCCGTAACTCTCGCGGCTGCTACTGCTAACGATGGCACTGAACCGGTCATCGTTCCAAATATAACAAGCACGACAGCCCGGGTAAAAGTTGAGGCTGTAAATAATATCTTTTTCGATATCAGCAATGTTAATTTTGCAATTACCAGTCAGGGTTCAACCTTATCATACACCTATAATGTTGCTAACGAGTGGAACATGGTTTCCGTGCCGTTTACCGCAACGGACATGACCGCTTCGGTTATTTTTACCGGAGCCAATTCATCTTTGTATGCTTATAATAATGGTTATACCACTGCCGCAACACTTGCTGTTGGTAAAGGATACTGGGTCCGTTATCCCATGGCAACTTCATTCAGTATCAGCGGTAACCCTGCCGGGCTTACCACGGTACCTCTTGTTGAAGGCTGGAATATGATTGGTGCATATCAAAATGTTGTTCCGGTCGCGGGCATTACTACAACTCCTGCAGGAATTATCAATTCATCATTCTATGGTTACAACGCAGGGTATAGTGTTGCATCTTCTTTAAATCAGGGCAAAGGCTATTGGGTGCGCACCTCCGCAGCAGGAACATTGAATGTTGCAGGAACAGCAAAATCAGGCGAGGTCTCCATTCCGGCAATTAGTAAAGAATGGGGCAAAATCATCATCAGTGATGCTGCAGGAAATAGTACTGTATTATATACCTCCGCTAAACCGGTTAATGTTCAGGCGTACGGTTTACCTCCCGCACCGCCTGCAGGTATTTTCGATGCCCGCTTCGGTTCACAGTCTTTTGTTGAAAACATCTCGGCTGCAAAACAAATTGCTCTCACGGGAGTAACGTATCCGGTAACCATCCGTACCGAGGGTGTTGAATTAAACGTTAGTAATGTGCTAGGCGGAAAAATATTCTCTGCTACAGCAAGCGCGCAAAACCCGGTTGTTATTACTAACAATGCGGTAACGGCTGTTGAAGTTGCAGAAAAAGTTATGCCCGCGGCTTTTGAGCTGTCACAGAATTATCCTAACCCGTTTAACCCTGAAACCAGTATCCGCTTTGCAGTACCGGAAAGAGCACATGTTGTACTTTCCGTTTACAATCAGCTTGGCGAAAAAGTTGCTGAACTGGCAAATGGTGTTATGGAGTCCGGCTTCCACACCGTTTCATGGAATGCAGCAAACTTTACATCAGGCGTGTATTTTTACGAGTTGAAAACGGATAAGTTCAGTTCAGTTAAAAAACTGGTATTGATGAAATAAATATTTTCTTCCAGCGGAAAATCAAAAACCGGAAGTCAGCAATGACTTCCGGTTTTTTTTGCACTTATATTTATGCAAGAGCCTCATTTCTCAATAGTGTATATTATTGTTTATGAAAATACAAATTGGAACAAAACTCATCAGTTATTCGAGATTTACTTTGTTAAAACAAGGTTTCCTCTTATAATAGATAAGCCCCGCCTTGATTGACGTAATACCAAACCAACACCATCAAGGTTGTATTTCACGTTTTCGTTTTTATAGATTTTCGTTGGATTCTCCATTTTAATTGTAACCTGAATATCTTGTAGGCCAAACAAGCCGCTTTGAAAAAGTTCATCCGCAGCTTTTCTTGCTTCATTGAAGTACTTACAATATTTTGTGTACGAGTCGTTGTAATTCAAACCTGTTGATACTTCACGAACAGCAAGATAACATATGTCTGCGTCGGTTAGCATCCAGTTTAACCAGTCTTCTAATGTCTTTTTATTTTGAATACCAGTTGGGATTTTTTCACTCATAAAAATAGGAGATGTAATCAATTTTGTATGTTTTGATTTATCGGGAGTACTTGGAATAATGCTTCCAGAGATGTTTTCGTTTACCCATACTTCATATATAGACCAATTTTTTAAGTCCATTATATCAAGATTGATGAGCGTATCCTTATCTTCATACGAGCTGGTTGCATCACTAAAAGAGGACAGATTTTTCATCATCCCGCCACATCCTGTTACGGAAAGGACAGAAGTGAAACATATTATTCCAATCAAAAAAAAGTTTTTTCTCATGTTGGTTTTTCCATTCAATTTGTAAATGATGATAGTTATATTCTGTATGAAATCTTTGAAATCAGCATCGGCCCGACTATCCCACCATACGCGATATCAATTACAATTACATGGCGTTCATAGATTTCGAATGGGACTGTTATCCCGTAGAACAGCGTAAAGCCATTTATTTGTGTGCCTAAAGATTTCCCCATTTCCAAAAAAATATATCCTCTCTGCCCTCGAAAAAATAACGTGATAAAATTCTCTAGAGGTGTAAACCAATAAGTAAGCCCAATACCCCCGGATGCATTTATATCTGTTCTGCTAAAACCATGAACAGTTGAAATACTGAATACAGCGCTATCCTGTAATTTTTCGCCCGATGGAGCGAACCAATTATAACCAATTCCATTCAAGGTGTAGTAATGTAGCAAATTCGATGAATTGTTTTCGTCCTCGTCTACAGCCGGGAAAAAATGAACAAGTCCATCATTTATACAATGCCGGAAATTTTCTGTCTTATGGACTTGAGAAAAAACTACGTTGATACACAGCAAAAAAAGGATCATTTTTAACATATTGGCTCCGGTAATATTTAAATCATGTTTTCTTTTCAATTTAACTGCGAATTTTTTATTCCCTTTTTTTAACGAATAAATTAGCAGTCAGTAATACAAATGAAACAAAAGAACAAACGGAAATCCCCTAACAATAAAATTAAAACACAAGAACAAAAATGGCTTCATAGATACTCCGGAATTTTAGAAATTGCTTAAAGGGTTGATAGAACTAATTTTTTGACTCATCTTCAATCAGCAGGTTGCTTTGATTATCTATTTTCCATGAACTCAACTGGACTATTAGTGAGACTTCTATTTTTCCCTATACCGAATACGCAAAGTCATTCCCGATGCCGATGAGTTAATCAGACACGCACAAGTTTACTTTAGCAAAATCATTTTCCGCTGAGAGGCAGCGCCGCCTGCTTGAACGCGATAGATATATATGCCGCTTGTATAACCTGCTGCATTCCAGTTGTACTCATAACTTCCACCACTTAACTCTTTATCAATCAGCGATCCAACCCTTTGACCAAGAGTATTGAATATTTCCAATTTTACGGGTGAAGTCAATGGTATGGTAAAACGTATCTTGGTGATAGGATTAAAAGGATTGGGAAAATTTTGAGATAGAGTAAACTCAGTAAGCAAATATTTTTCTAACCTTGCAAAATATGGGTCTGCCAAAGGACCTATTGTCCAATTACTTGTAAATTTATCCTCGGTTTGAAACCGAACATAAAAAGTATCTTTTACTGAAAAATTAATATTATAACTGTAAGCAATAAACACACATTGGGAATCCGATGGAGTACTAATAATCATCGGTTCGAGTTGTGATGTGTCTCCGGCGAATTTTTTTACATAATATTCTGCTTTAGTCAGGTCTTTGAAATTGTACTTAATGCACCTTGATGGACTCCACCTGTTAAAATTATCTTTCACCCGAACATAAATATTATCTCCTCTCTTAAGAAGCAGTTTTTTTAATTCAAACACTCCTGAGTTAATTTCAATAGGGTTCCCATTGTTAAAACCGGGATCGGAATTTATATAGTATTCGCCATACGTAAGGCTTGCTCCAGAGTTATTATAAAAAATTTGTCTTTTTATGCCGCGTGGCGCGCTCCATATGCCTTGGCTGTTCTTTGCGCGAATATATACTATAGCATCAACGGGTAAGCTTACGTTGCTAACACTTAATCCAACTTCCCAAAAGCCGAAATTACCAGAAATGGAAGTTCCATTCCCTTCTCCGGGATCAGTATTTACAAAATACTCAGCCGAAGTGATTTGCTGATATCGCGGGATTTGTGCAAAAACTGAAAAGCATAAAAAAGGAAGGGTCATTATAAGAAATACATTTTTCATTTTCATACCCTTGCTTAATAATTTGCTCTTGCTTTTGCCCGCAAATTAATATTCTGACCTGAAGGCTCAATTATTATCTCGAAAACAGTTGGATATATAGGACAATTAACCCCTCCAAAATAGCCCATATCGCTTCTGGAGCCATCAGGATCTAAATAAGATTCATTTCCAGTGTCCCAGCACGGCGACCCTTCTGAAATATGATAATAGGTGAGAGATGCAAAGATGGGATTAGCATTTAAACATCCTTGGTTACCGGTTGTAAAATTTTGGGATCCATTACTAAAACCTAGACTAAGCCCACCTTCATATCCCCTGAAACCGTATCCTCCATTCCACATGGAAATTGTATTTGTAACAGATAAAGTGCTGCCATTAACTGAATGTACTCCATTACCTGCATTTTTAGTAACAATACAATTCATAACTAAACTAGTTGTTCCACTTACGCACTGAATGCCTTCTCCAGCACAAGAAGTGATGACACAATTACTAATTTACCGCCGCTGGTATGGATTCCATTTGCTGTAGTTGAAGAAATTTTAAACCATTGGATACAACCTGAACTGACAGAAACTGTAGGCGAAAAATTTCCGGTGATTATGGTATTTTCATAGCCAGAGCCCAAAAGTCTGATATTTTTATTTAAACTAATTTGCTCGACATATACCCCCGGCCATACCTTTACCGTATCGTTAGTGATGGCAGCATTAATTGCTGCTTGAATAGAAGTAAATTGCCCGCCACCGTTAATATCAGCAATAATGACTCGAGCATTGGCTAAACCAAAAAAAATAAGGATGTAACAAACAAGTAATTTTTTCATTGCAGAACTCCTAATTATACTAAAAGAAATAAATGTTTTTTTACTTATTCAGTTATTTGCTGAACCTCAATATCTGTGCTTTTTATTATTCGCGTGATAAAATTTAGCGTAATTACACCATCACAAAGTGAGAAATAACCTTTTAAAAAGCTGGGCGGCGATGCATCTCTTCGCCGCCGCACTCAATTAGCTGTTCCCACCGCCGACACTTACTTTAGCAACAGCATCTTGTGGGTTGATATATAAGCCCCAGCCTTTAGCCGGTAAAAATATACCCCTGTTCCGAGATGATGCGCATCAAACTCTTTTTCATAGTTTCCCGCGATCATTTGCTGATTAACTAAGAGCATGATACTCTGCCCGAGACTACTAAAAATTTCAAGTTGTACATCACAAGGCTCAGCGATACTAAAACGGATTATCGTTGATGGGTTAAATGGGTTGGGATAGTTTTGCTCCAAAGCAAATTGTTGTGGAGGTGTAGCTTTATCCTCAACTGCTGTTTCTACTCCCGGTACAAAACTTGTTATATTTGAGTACCGTGAGCTGGTATTAGCTGTTTTTGATTTAACCCGCCAGAAATATAGTTTACCTGCAACCAGTGCATTTGTTTGTATTTGCAGACCGGAAAGATTAACATACACCATTGTTTGGTTATCCGGAAAAGTGGGGTTGTCTGATAATTCTACATCATAAGTTAGTTGAACCGTAGTCTGAACCGGGGGATACCATGAAAGTACAGGGGCAGTTGCGCTCAACATCAAACCGTCACCGGGGCTGCCGTTGACAACCGTAACCGGACCGTTGCCGGCGGCCGTGGTAAACTTTGCCAGCGGTGCAGAAAAACCTGAGGAGCCCCCGCTGAAATACGATTTAACCTGCCAGTAATACGTTGTGCCGCTATAGAGCTTGTTGCCAGGAACCACGACAGATTGATCTGGAATGTCTGTACCGGAGCGCCAAACCAGATTTTGTTCATTTGTATTATTATCAATAAATATTTCCACCTGATAAGTCAGGGTATTTGGTGAATAACCGTTTACATACCAGTATAAAGTTGGTGTATTTGTTTGCACCACGGCACCGCCTTTCGGAGCAGTCGGCACCGGTACAAGTGAACCGGCCGAGCCTGTTGTCTTAAAGTATCTGGTTACAGAAGGACTTGGGCTACCATTCATGCCCCAAGCGGTAACTATCCAGTGATAGGTTTTATCGTTATCAAGAGGTTGGGTCATTTGCCACGAAGTTTCTTGTAAATGGCCGCTTGCTTCTACTGGATCCACATCGGTTGCGTTATAAACTGCAACAACATAGTATGCAACCCCCAGTCCTACAGAATGCCATGAGAATGCAGGTAAATTAGTGAAGATGGTTTGATTGTTTGCAGGATAGTCAAGAATCGGCTTTATTGAATTGGTACTACCAAAAACGTTGAAAGAGCCTTCGCTGGACCAGGCTGATGAACCGGCTGTGTTATGTGCTTTAACCCGCCATTTGTAATTGGTACCGTACGATAAATCTGGTAAATTGTAATATGTATAAGTATAGGGGGAATTAAAGGATACATCCGTCCAGTCTTCATCAGTATCCTTTTTATACTGGATAAAATAATCAAGCCCTTCGCCTGAGCCGGTAACGTACCAGCTTAACATAGCCTCATTTGAATACACAATTGGGTTACCGGTCGGCCATAGAACTATTGGGGCTAACGGAGCCGTTGTTCCCCAGTTATTTGTCCTAAAAGTTGTTCGCCCGTGAACGGAAGTATCACTGCTACTATTGTTATACGACCAGACTTCCCAACTATATGTTTTATTTGGCAGTAAATCGAATATAGTTGCAGATAGATTGTCGGTGGGTTCGCCTGCAGATGAGGGGAGCCAGATTGCCCCATCATTGGATGAGTACCGGAATCTGAAATGCAAACCTGCTGTACCGTTCGGGACACCCCAGGACAGGGTTGTAAAATCTGTGTATATGATAGCTGGGGGTGTTGGGAAAAACTGCACCGGCCTAACCGGGGTTCCGTACATGGTAAAATACCGGATAGGCGAATAGCTGCAAATAGCACTGCTGTTAATATTTTCCGAATAAACGCGCCAATAGTATTTTGTTCCCAAGTTCAAAGTATCCGGCCAGGTAAGGTTTAACCCCTCTTCAACAGAGGCCGTTAGAGTTCCGGGTGAATCAAAAAGAGCATCATTCGGTCTAACCTGCACTGTAAATTTGAGGCCTGCAATTGCACTTCCGCAACTCCATGAAAAGACAGGTTGTTCGCTATATAAAACTACACCCTGCGTTGGCGATGATAGTATAGGTATTACTGCATTTATCGTTTTGAACTGGATTGGCTCACAGAACTCGCTCCATGTGTCATTGCTTGACCGGTATGCTCTTATTTTCCATGTGTAAAGAGTTCCGTTTTTTAACTTTATTGAACTTACATATTTATAGGTATTAGAATCTGCTGTTTCAGATGTATAATCGTACTGTATAGAATTAGTCAACTTTTCTGTAACAACAAGATTATATTTATTGTAAATACCAGTGCCGTAAGACCATACGAATTCAGGAATGATGGAAACGCCTGCCACATTGTTTCCGGGAGTTATTGGCGTGGGAGGGGTTTGGGGAAATGCCAGTCCGGCTGCTATAAAATAAATTACTGGAAGCAGTGCAATTAGTTTTTTTAACTTAGCCATAAGATATCCTTTCAAGTATGTTTGCGAAATTACTTTATGTCAAATGGGAAGTAACCGGATGTTTTTTCTTGATGAAGCCAAACAGAACTTTGACCGTTAAAGGATAAAATTCCGATTGTTACTATGTAAGTATTGGGATATTAGCTTTATCAGAAAATAATGTTGAAAATAATTCTGCCATGAGGCAAAAGTTTTAAAGCAATCAGGGTATAGTCTTTCAGCCAGCCACACAAAATTTGAGGCGGGAGCGGGAAACTCTATCGTAAAATAAATTGCATGTTTTTTATGCGGATTGTAAATTGCAGAGAAAAATTGCTGTTGTACCGTTAAAATGTTTAATTATAAGTAATTAGGTTTTCAGTCAACCGGTACATAAGCTGAAAAACGCTGGTATGCATTAATGTAGATACTTGACACCTGATTTTAAATAATCAAAATAAGTGCTGTCCAAATGTAAATTAAAATTACCCGTTTTTTTCAATTTTGCAGTTTCGACAAATGCATTATCGGATGCATCTACTTTGGTACAAGTAAAACCGGAATCGAGGAAGAACAAAAAATTGCAAAAGGTATTCGGCAATTCCTGCAGTACTGACAAGGAAAAAGTGCCATACTCGTTCTTGTGCATCTCAATTACTCTGTTTCTTTTCGCACTGCTGTTTTCCGGCGGCAGGCAAGGGGGCAATAACAGGTATTCTGTTTGTTTTGCAGGGCTCATTCCGATGGGAGTGCGGCTTGAGTCGCTGTAGCCATATCCGGCAATTTGACCGTAAGCAAGCGCAACTAATGCTGCTTTATCGAAAGCATTGTTTTCGCCGAATGCGATTAAAACGTTTTTACCGTGTATCCTGGCAGGCTGCCGTACAAAATCCATTAATCCACCTGGGTGATAGTATGCAGAAAGTTCCTTTCCATTTGCCGGATCAACCCGCACGATAAATGTGGGGAAATACATATTATGCCCGGCAATGGCATAGATTTCTTTTTCTCCATCATTGTTTAAGTCGGTAACAATAAAGCAATACAATTTTTTCCTTTGATTAAAATCAGGAAACGAATAAGTTTTGGTGAACAAAATCTCATTATTACCATCTCCATTGATATCCTCAACAATTAAATACTTGGGTATGCTGTTTTTACTTGAAGATGTTTTAATTTTTTCTCCATCGAATCCCTCGTTAATAAATTTACTCCAGACCCTGTCGCCCTGAGTATTAAAAGCCATAAGAAAACCGTTCCGTGCCTCGGCGTAGATAATGTTATTTTTTATATTAAATTTACCAAAACTAATAACGGCAAAAACTAAAGCCGCGGCAAGCCCTAAAAAACCCCCGGCAAAGGTTTTGGGATATTTATTTGCATAATATCGAATAGATGGTAAAATATTATCCGGACGGATTAATTTCTTGTCCGTGGGATGGGGAATTATTTTATTATCACTGCCGGGTAATAAGTGCATCCCGTTTTCCGGAAAAAAGCGTTGCCCCATTGTACCGGTATAATTACTCTCCGGCTCATTCATTAAAGTATCAAGATTTTCGTAATATTCCTGATAATAGGTATAGCGCTCCCTGCAATAGGAGCACAAATCCAAATGTTTGCTGTCTTCTTCTGAAAAGGCAAAATCTTTCAGGACACATTCCTGTATATATTCATCGCTTAAGTGCATTCTGTAAAATCTCTTATGTATTACCTGTAGTATAGCAAAAATCGTCTAATCAGAAATCCGGCACAAAAAAATGCTCATAAAGGATACCTTTCGCCAAACGGATGAGATAGTCAAGTTTTCCGCGTATTCTCATGTCGAAATCCGGGCGGGGTAAAGCACTATACACGGTAAAATACTCGTAATAGTTCGCGTTGCTTCCGGTTTTTATAAGATCAGTCAGGATATCCATGCAGCTTTTTTTCAAAGCTTCAGCTTCTTGCACGGTTATGCCTTTTTTTATATAGTTGTTCAGTATTTTTTCGGTAACCAAACGATCGATAAATGAAATAGTCTGTTCCATTTCGAAATCTAAGATTTCCGTATGACAAAAACCATTATCAAATATTGGGAAATCGGTTATTGTCTCAACGCGGTTCTCCAGAAACCGTACCATATCCTCAAGCAAAACAGCGCGGCGTATATTTGTTATTGCTTCAAGTCTGTCGTGTAAATATTGTAAAATAGTAGGGACATTTATACATTTTGTGGATTTGTTATCCATAATCCGGTAAAACTCTTCAAGAGTCATCATTGGCAGCTCAAAATTTATTTCCATGTGTAACGGATAAAGCACAGTGCCAAAAATTTCGTGCTTTACCGTAAACAGCCCGCCCTTTTTTACCTGGTATTTAATTTCACGCCTAATTTTGGCAGGTTCCGGAAAATAGATACTTTCAATAAATATTATATACCGTTGCGCCATTTTTTCAAGATATTTCGTAAAACGGATAAACAGTTTTACCCGATCTGCGTTCTCGATGTCATCATCGAATAGTTTAAGGAAGTTAACAACTGACCTTGGCCTGTTTTTATCATCAAGGCGGAAAAAACTGCTTATACACTCGATGGCAATATCGGTTAATGTCAGGCCTTCTGCAGAAAGATTATGAACGATTGGTTTATTGTGGAAGCGGAGATAGTTTTCCGTTATTTGAATGCATAACTTTACAAAGCTATTCAGCCCCTGCCCCGAAAGGCGGGAATAGTGAATATCCTTTAACAGACTGTAAAGCAGATCAACATGTTCACGTTTCATAGCACACGAAAAACAACTCCCTAAAACAAAATTTTTCCCGATTATAAAAAGTAACAAAAATTCTCCTTAATAAAAAATGCAGGTAATGCCGGGGGTGTGCGAGTGCCTATGTAAAAGAGCCTTTTGATGTGGTGCAAAGACACCTGAAAAGTTTTTGAGCGTTCAGAAGAATTACCTGAGTAATAAATTCCGGGGTAAATAAAAATGCCAAACCCGAAATTGGCAATGACTTCAGGTTTAATGCCTAAGGTTTAAACCCGTTCTCCCTCAAAACCGGTTCAGTGACCGCTGTCACTATCAATCCGCTCCGTATCGCACATCATAATTATTTGTAATCGGAAATGTTTTATTGGGTAGAGAATTAATTGAATAATGTTAATTCTCATTCGATAATAAACATAAACAAGGTCACCATGAAAAAAGTTACAATATTTATTTGTTTCCTCCTTCTTTCGGGCTCAGTCCTAGCACAATTAAGCGCACCTAATGTTGAAGATATTTATGGCGGTAGAATTAATACCATTGCCGGTTACAATTTTGGCTCGGATAGCAGCCGGATTTTTATTTCTACAGAATCGGCAAATTCAGGCTATTATGCTACTTCGTATAATGCAATGGGTACAGTAAAAGTTACGCGGTTTAAAGTATTACCAAGTATGAACGATGCTGCGAACCTCGGAAGCGGCATACAGATGATGTATGCTCATCAAGCCTCAGAGAAATTGTTTTTTATCAATGGCCCAAATCTTTACTCAACCGATATTGCAGCAGCTTCGGTTACTTTGTTTGTAAATAATGTAAATTGTTTTCTCATTCATGGCGACTATCTTTATTATCTCTCCGGCAATCAATTGCATTTCGGCACATTGAACAGTTCCGGGTTGTTTACCGAATCCACCCAATCGCCGGTTACTGTTTCGGGCATCATGGCTAAAAGTTTAATGCAGGTAGATCCGGCGAATTTATTATTGTATATTTTTGCAGAGGGTTCCTCACCTGTCGTTGTCCGTTCATCGGATGTCTATACATCTTTCACCTCAGCAACTACATTTAGTACTCTTAGTATTACCGGTTTGGTTGCAGCAAACACGTGGGCGGGTTTCGGGATTAGCCCATCGGGCCGTTTATTTTTGGGCGGTTCCGGCACCAGCGGTAAAACAATTGCCTATTCTGATGATGATGTAACTTTTACTTCCTTTAACATGGGGATTAATGGCTCTCATACTTCCCGTTTTGCCTTTAGCGGCAGCGGCGCCACCGCTTCCGTTTATTTTGCTGCCGTTTACAGTAATGCGCATGGCGATTTTGGCAGTTGGCATAACTTTGGCGATCCGGGCGGCGTTGAAACCCACCCGAATGATGGTGTAACCTTTCAAGATCCTGCCTTTGCCAATATGTGTTATATGACAACGGATCAGGGAATCGGTGCCTCGAGAGATTATGGCGCAAGTATTTTTGAAATTGACCGTGGTATTGAGGCTGTGCAAGTTAACGATTTTGACATGACAAGCGACAAAAATACTGCTTGGCTTGCTTCAAAAGCAGGTATCCGGAAAGTATCTAATTATACAACAACCCCTATATGGACAAGAGCACTTTGGCCTAACTTCGACGGCTCTCCGTATTACTCAGCTGAAATGATTCCGGAAGATACGAACATTGTGTATGTCGGGAATGTACGGGTTAAAAAAACTACTAATAGCGGGGTTTCATGGTCAGAAGTGTTTACTGCTGAAAGCGCACCCTACAATTTATCTTCAATTTCCTTTATTGATGCAATTGAGGTATGTGATTATGACCATGCCACTGTTTTTGCCGGGTATAACGATCAGCAAGGCGGTGCCGGGGGCTTATTCTATTCAACTAATTCAGGCACCAATTGGGATCAGATACTCGTATCGGCAACTGCCTACGGGCAGGATATTAACGTAACCGATATTATTTTTAATCTTGAAGGAACGGACACGGTTGCTTATGTTAGCGCTGCGTATCCCAATGGGTACAGCGTTTACCGTTTAACAAAATCGGGCAGCACATGGACCGTTGCAAAGGATATGACTGCCGCGCATACATCAACCGGTACCTCGATAATTGTAACAATTAATGACCTGTGTAAGAATGCAACCGGAGATACCGTCTATGCAACCGGAACAGATGGCGGTACCAATCACCCGGTGGTTTATTACAAACCAATTAACACAACCAACAAATGGACCCCGGTTACTCCAACGGGATTCCCGTTTGCCTACGGAAAACAGGGCAAAGCAGTTAGTGTCGGTGGGGGAATGGTATATGCAGCTGTTGATAATGAGATTTATTGCTGGGTTCCCGGATTTCCCAACTGGACACTTGGATATACATATCCTGTTGGCACACAGATAAATGTAATGTATTATGATGATTTGCTTGTCGGAACGGGAACAGGCTTATACGGCCACACGGCAACTACTCCATCACCGCAGTTTGTTTTAACAACAACCGTGCTTACCGAGGGAATGTGGAACGGGACAAGCTCCGTACAGGATACCTTTGCTGTTGAATTACGCCATTCTTCGGCACCTTACAATATTGTTTCGGTTGCACAGGGCGTTTGTAGTAACACGGGAGTAATTGCACTGCCATTTAACGATCTGGCAAATGGTGCATCCTACTATGTTGTGATTAAACATAGAAACAGTATTGATACATGGAGTGCAACACCAATTAATTTTTCATCCTACGAAGCTGCCTATAATTTTACATCTTCTGCTGCTCAAGCATACGGTTCAAACCTGAAGCTGGTGAGAGGAAAGTATTGTTTATTTAGCGGCGATGTTACCCGTGATGGTTTTATCGATTTTTCGGATCTAACTGCTATTGATAACGATTCATATTATTTCCTGAACGGCTATTATCCAACAGATTTAAATAATGATTTATTTGTTGATATGACCGATCTGCTCCTTTGTGATAATAATGCCTTCAATTTTGTGTCAGTTAAAAGCCCGCTTAACGGCGATAAAGCTCTTTCAGGTATTTCTGATAAAACACAAACCAAAGCATTTAAGCTCAACCAGAATTATCCTAATCCCTTTAATCCTTCAACCCGTATTAGTTTTTCGCTGCCAAAAGACGGGCGGGTTACATTAAAGATTTACAGTATCACGGGAAGTGAAATTACCACTCTTACCAATGGCGATATGCCCGCCGGTACTCACTTGATAAATTTTGACGGTGCGCATTTATCAAGCGGTGTGTACATGTATGCTTTGTCCTATAATGGTAAGGTACTAACCGGAAAGATGATACTGGCGAAGTAAAACAAAGTCTCTCTCTCACTCCAAACAAAGCCCTCCCGGCACGCCATACACGGGAGGGTTTTCTGTTTTATACTCCTTAACCGTTTTTCTGAGCTTATTGTATTAGTAACTTCAATTTGTTAAATTTGTTTAATGCTATAATTACTAAACGTGGAGTGTAAAATGAAATCTGTATTCTTTATCTGTTCCTTTCTTTTTTTTCTCAATGCAATTGGCTTTTCTCAGCCTGTTAGGTCTTCACCTTTTTTGCAGGTGCAGGGCGGTAGCTTCATCGTTAGCAATAAAAATTTCGCGGATACGTATGGAAATTCATTTTGCTGGAACTATGCTGGAGCTGTTGGCATTAAAGCCGGTTCTCTGGTTACGGTTTTCGGGAAATATGCCTTTACGACAAAATCATACTCCGGCCCGTTGAAAGCTTTTCTTTACTTTTCCAATGGTGCTCCAACAGCCATTGAATACAAGCAAGGCAATGCAAGTTATGATCAGAGAAATTTGTATCTGGGCGTAGCAATACGGATAATAAATGTGCAAAATATTTCTGTTTCCGTTATGGGCGGTTTATCTACCGTTACATTAAAAGAAAGACAGACTATGGAAAATATAAGTATGACCACCGATATAAAGTCTGACGGTATTGGAGGTTATTTTGCCGGGCTTTCAGGCGAGTATTCGCTTCCGGTGAAACGTTTGGCAATTACCGGGGATATACAATATGATGTAATGCCCAGTTTTGAAAAATCAATAATTGATATGGGAGGCTTAGCCTTAAATCTGGGCATGAGGTTTTATCTTAAAGAAATAGAAACCGACGGGTCAATGCTAAAATAGCCTATCAACTTCTTGTTGAATGTAAACCGGATACTAAAATAGATTACCAACTCAGGCTCCATCAGTTACCAGATAAACTTTCTTAAACCTGAATTATGCAATAAAAGTGCAAGTTTTCGGCATGTCCTTAAAAACTATAAGATGTGACCTCACCCTTAAGAGGCTGTGTTAAAACCCCTTGTCAAGCTTTTTTATTCTTCGATTTTGGCCTAAAAACGAAATATTTTCCCAAAAAATTTGAGTTTTAACACAGCCTCTTAATCCCTCGCCTTCGCAAGGAGAGGGAACTATAACTAACTGTTCTTAAAGAGGTTACAGGCTTTTGAAAATTAAAGTGTATTACATTTACAACAGAGCTTTTGCCTTTATCTGATCTTTTACGCCTTTTATTTCAGGAGAATCATCTTCTTAACTGCATGGTTTTTGCCAATGCTTAGTTTGTAAAAATAGATTCCCGAGGTTAGCATGCCTGCATTGAATCCAACTTCGTGGGTTCCTGCGGTCATTTCCGCGTGGAGTAATGTGGCAACCTCGCTGCCAAGTATATCATACACCACTAAGCTTGCCATACCTTTTTCGGCTACTGAGAATTGTATTTTTGTCAGCGGGTTAAAAGGGTTCGGGTAATTTTGGTTCAGAACAAAGTCAACGGGTGCTGCAACAGGTTGTTTCTCGTTGGTTAAAATAACACCCCCTTCACGGAAAACAGTAAGTCCAGAACCGGATCCCCCAATCCACTTGTTTCCGTACCTGTCAATCGTTATGGTTTTGATGTAACTACCGGGCAGTCCGGAATTCGACGATTTGTAAACTGTCCAGTTTACCCCGTTATATTTAGCCAGTCCACCTTCAGTTCCTATCCATTTGTTTCCGCTGTCATCAATCGCGATGGCTTCAATATAATCGTCGGGCAAACCTGAATTTTGCGTTGAATAAACAGTCCAGTTTACTCCGTCAAATTTTGCCAATCCGCTTTCGTATGTGCCAATCCATTTATTACCGCTTCCATCAATCTCGACTGCTCTAATATTATAACTCGGGATTCCTGAATTAGTGGGATTGTATTCTGTAAAGTTTATCCCATCATGTTTAAACAGGCCCCCACCAACCCCAAGCCATTTAGCTCCGGTTGCATCAATTGCTATATCATGGATAAGAGTATTGCTAAAAGTCCAAGTGCTGTAAACCGCCCAGTTTGTACCGTCAAATTTTACAAGCCCGCCAAGGTGTGTGCCAATCCAGCATACACCATCTTCGTCAATCGCGAGACTGGAAACACCGTTTCTTGGCAACCCTGAATTCGCCGTATTGTAGTGAGTCCAGTTTACACCGTCAAACTTAACAAGACCACTGTCCCAGGTGCCAATCCATTTGTTCCCGTCTCCATCAATTGCTATCGAAGATACGGCATTGCTGGACAATCCTGAATTGGAAGTATCATAAACAGTCCATACCGTTCCGTCATACTTAGCAAGGCCGCCACGTTCCGTGCCAATCCAACTGTTTCCAAAGGCATCAAAAGCAATCGCATCAACACCGTAATCCGGCAACCCTGAATTTCCCGTACTCTGTGTTTTCCAGTTTATTCCGTCAAACTCGGTAAGCCCACGTGCCCATCCTATATTCCCATTGCTGTCGGGTCCGCCACCAATCCAAACTTTGCCATTGCTGTCAGCCGCTATTGAATATACCCAGTTTTCCGGCAGTCCGGAGTTTTCTTTATTATACACCGTGCAATGTTGTCCGTCAAATTTGCCTAAACCTCCCAGTTGGGTTCCAATCCAGACGTTTCCGCTATCATCTGCAGCAAGAGAAAAAATGGAATTATCCGGTAACCCGGCATTTTCTGTGGTATATGTGGACCAGTTCGAGCCGTCAAATTTCATCAGTCCGCTTTCCATCGTTCCAATCCATTTTGAACCGCTCGAGTCAATCGCGATCGCTCGAATGAATTCGTTGCCAAGGTTATAAACGGTCCAGGTATTTCCATCAAATTTTACTGCGCCGAACTGAAAGGTTCCAATCCAAACATCACCATTCCGGTCAATGGCAAGCGATAATAGCGTGTTAACAGGCAAACCGGAATTTGTTGTATTATAGACAGTCCAGCTTGTTCCGTTAAATTTTGCGAGACCCTTATTCCGGGTCGCTACCCATACATTTCCATTATTATCTGCCGCTGTTGCAGAAATAGAATTTTCAGGCAGTCCGGAATTGTCAGTATTAAATTCAGTCCAATGGATACCATCAAATTTTAACAGCCCGTTCCTTAATGTACCAATCCATTTAATTCCCTGCCTATCTACTGCGAGAGCAGAAATACCAATATCCGGCAGCCCGGTGTTTGTATGATTGTAAAATAATTTTTCACCGGTTAGTTTATCTAAACGGAATAACCCACCGTAACCGCCCGCCCATACATACCTACCCTCTGTTAGAATTATATTATTATAGGTATTCGAGAAGTTTATCCATTCGGGGTTTTGCGGAAAGATAGCAGCTAATCCGCTAATTAAAAGAAAAAGAAAAAATAGAATATTTTTCAAAAGACTCACCTCTGGTATTTTTTACGGTTTATATCAAAATGCAAAATTAGCTGTTTTTATATTAAGGATAAAATTCGTCTCTTTAAAAATGCGAGTGTTATTTCCCGGAGCAATAGCTCGTCTCGCTTTACTAAACCTCTCCGTATGGAAAAGTATAACTCCTGCTTATTTCCGCAACCTCAACGGTATAGCTTTCGTAATAGGATTTTTTCCCTTTTTCCTGAGCCGTCAGGTGAAGCAGGTGTTTCTTCCATCGTAATATTTGGTCTTCCCGTTCCCAGTACGACAGCGTAATCTCTTCGCTTCCTTCGCATAAGGATATAAAATTTTTACAGCCGAATTCTTTCATTGCAATTTCCCGCAACTCAGTTGCCAGAGAGTTATACTCCGCATCAAGTGTTTTTATTTTTGCCCTGAAGATTACTACAAACATAGATATTTTTCCATTTGAATATTATTATATAAAATAAACATAAAAGGAAAATTGTACAAAATCCGTTGTGTGGAGTGCAGCCGGATGCCAGATGTGCAACGAATGCGGTAATTACTGTATCTTTGCACAATTGAATAATTATCATTTACACCATGCAAAATTTTGACGACACCATAGTTGCCCTTGCAACACCACCCGGATCAGGCTCCATTGCCGTTATAAGGCTCAGCGGAGTAAATGCAGTAATATCTGCCGATAGATATTTTGCAGGTAAGAAAAAACTTACAGAAGTCCAAAGCCATACGGTACATTATGGAACCACTCCTACACCGGTGAAGATGTGGTTGAGCTAAGCTGTCACGGCAATCAGCTTATTGTTGAAAAAATAATTGATACGCTGCTCGCCGGTGAAGTAAGGCTTGCCGAACCGGGGGAGTTTACACGGCGCGCATTCTTGAATAACCGTATGGATCTCTCGCAGGCAGAAGCGGTTGTTGAAGTGATTAACGCCAGAAGTACCGCCGCGCTGAAAGGTGCCCGCAATCAACTCGATGGTATGCTCTCTAAAAAAGTGCACAGCCTCAGGGAGCAGCTCATCAACACCTCGTCGCTGCTGGAGCTGGAACTAGACTTTGCCGAGGAAGATGTTGAATTTGTTGAGCGTGAAAAACTCATGCAAAAAATCAATTTTATAAAAATTGAAATCGATGCCTTACTCGCCACGTATTCATTCGGCAGGGTAATCCGAGATGGTGTTAATGTTGCCCTTGTCGGTAAACCGAATGTCGGAAAATCATCGCTCCTTAATTACATGCTTAAAGAGTCACGGGCAATCGTCAGCGAGATTCCCGGCACAACCCGCGACATTATCCGCGAAGAAATCACCATTGACGGAGTGCTTTTCAGGCTGTATGATACAGCCGGAATACGAGTTACGGAAGACAGTGTTGAGAAAGAGGGGGTTTATCGCAGCCGGGAAGCAGTAAAATCGGCCGATTTGGTGTTGTACGTCCTTGAAGATGAAGAGTCCGAAAGGGGTGAATTGCTGCCCGAGTTGAAAGAACTTACCTCCGAAAATAAAATAATTACGGTGGGGAATAAGTCCGATTTACAAAAAGAAATTACCTTTACCGCCGATGTACGCACTTCGGCCATTACCGGGGAGGGGATGAATACCCTGTTAAAAACCCTGAAAGAGAAAGCGCTTGGCAGTAACACCTTCACGGAAAAGACCACTATCGTTTCCAACCTGAGGCATTTCCATAGTTTGCGTAAAGCGGCAGAATGCTTAGAGATAGCCAGAGCAAGTTCAGAAAAGGGGCTCAGTCCCGAATACATTGCTGTTGATTTACGGAACGCCTCGGCCGCGCTCAGCGAAATAATCGGCATCGTCAGCAGCGATGACATCCTCAATAATATCTTTGCAAGTTTTTGTATTGGCAAATAGTGTTCCACGTGGAACATTATTTGCTGATAGCATAAATTACCGCCACAATTTGCCTCGTCTATCGAAAGACCAAAAATCACACTGTAGGTGATAATGTTTCACGTGAAACATGTAGCCAATTCTCTTTGCGTTCTTGACGGTTACTTTTTTAGCTGCATTAAACGCAAAGACGCAAAGGAGTCGCAAAGTTCGCAAAGGAAAAAAGGATAGAATTTTCAATATAACCTGCAGAGTTTAAAATTGATACACCCGGTTTAGTCATACACTTGTAATTGTGGGGATGGGTCTCGTTTACTCTTTGCGTTCTTGGCGTAAACTTTGCGCCTTTGCTTGTGCCGCAAAATATCAAGGGATGAAAGATACAAAAGTTCATTGATATAGTGTAATAAAGATGATACAGTCCCCATAGGATGAAGTATCGGTAACGCTGTTCAGGCGGGGTTACCAAACCGCTCTGC
>JACPGF010000164.1 GCA_016182615.1 Ignavibacteriales bacterium | reverse complement strand
TTTCATATTGCTGCCACCCTCGGTACTCTGGGTCTTATCGCGTTTTTTACGCTTTTAGTTTTACTGACACGCTCTTTTGTCAGGACGTTTGTACTTTCACAACGGTACGCGGATTTATACCCTTTTGCACTGGGGTTGTTTGGCGTATTTGCAGCTTTTATTTTTTCCGGCCTAACCGAATGGAATTTTGGCGATCACGAGACTGTTACATGGCTATGGCTGGCAAGCGGATTACAATTTGCCCTGTATAAAATTCTGCAGGATAAAAAAATTAGTTCATCAGTTTAATAGGCCGTCCGTCTAAATTTTATTGCATTTTTCGCCGGATTTTGTAAACTTTATTTTTTATATAAATCTGCAAAGTTTATCAATAAACAACGTATCTTTCAATAATTTTCGGGAGTTAGTATGAGGCGTTTTCTCGCTTCCGCGTTTTTTTTAATAATTGTTTCAGGAATTATAATGCAGGCAAGTGAATTTCCTAAGATTGATATTCCATACAAAAAATTTGTATTGAAGAATGGATTAACTTTAATGGTTCATGAAGACCATAAAGCTCCCATTGTTGCCGTCAATATTTGGTATCATGTCGGTTCTAAGAATGAGAAAGCGGGTAAAACCGGATTTGCTCATCTGTTTGAACATTTGATGTTTAACGGCAGCGAAAATTTTGACGATGATTACTTCCAGGCACTTGAGCGTTTAGGTGCAACCGACCTGAATGGCACCACCAGCGAAGACAGAACCAACTACTTTCAGAATGTACCCACATCAGGGCTTGATGCAGTACTCTGGCTTGAATCTGACAGAATGGGTCATCTTTTAAAAGCAGTAACACAAGCCAAACTAGATGAGCAGCGTGGTGTTGTGCAGAATGAAAAAAGACAAGGCGAAAACGAACCATATTCGCTCGCGTATGAACTGATTTCAAAAAACACGTACCCGGCAGGACACCCTTATTCATGGACTGTAATCGGCTCCATGGAGGATTTGAACGCGGCTAAGCTTGAAGATGTGCACGAATGGTTTAAAACATATTACGGCCCTTCGAACGCGACTTTGGTAGTTGCCGGAGATATTACCCCCGAAGAAGCTAAAGCAAAAGTTGAAAAATATTTTGGCGATATTCCTCCGGGGCCGCCACTTACCCGGCCACAATACTGGGTAGCTAAAATGGCTGGTGAACGGCGTGATGTTGCTCAAGATCGCGTTCCACAAATCAAAATTATGAAGGTATGGAATGTTCCGCAGAGAAATGCTGAAGAAACTGTCTATCTCGATTTACTTTCTGATGTTTTGTCATCGGGCAAAACTTCCCGGTTGTATAAGCGGCTGGTTTATGATGAACAGATTGCAACAAATGTTAGCGCATATATCGATATGCGCGAATTAAGCAGCCAGTTTTATGTTGAGGCTTTAGTAAAGCAGGGTGAGTCAGTTGAAAAAGTTGAAAAAGCCATTAATGAGGAAATGCAGAAGCTATTAACCCGTGGCATGACAAAAACCGAACTTGAAAAAATTAAAACCGGATATTTTGCCGGATTCGTGCGCGGCATCGAGCGCATCGGCGGCTTTGGCGGCAAATCTGATATTCTTGCGCAGAATCAGGTTTTTGCAGGCAACCCTGAAGCATACAAGAAAAACTTGGAAATTGTAAAGAATGCAACCGCAGAAAAAATTGTAAGTGTCGGTAAGGAATGGTTATCTGACGGATGTTACGTGTTGGAAATCCATCCCTATCCTGATATGGAAGCTGCCACAGACAGTGCCGACCGGAGTAAAATGCCCGGGATGGCAGCCGCACCGGATGCGAAGTTTGTTCCTTTCGAAAAAAGAGAACTGTCTAACGGTTTGAAAGTTATTATCGCTAACAGAACCACAATTCCGGTTATTAACTTTAACCTGATGATAAATGCGGGTTTCGCTGCAGATCAGTTTGCACTACCCGGAACAGCAAATCTTACTATGGACATGTTGGACGAAGGCACCAAAACCCGTGACGCGCTAAAATTGAATGAAGATATTGCTTTACTGGGCGGCAATTTACGCACAGGTGCATCGCTCGATTTCTGTAATGTTTCTTTATCATCATTAAAAAACAAGCTTGATGAATCACTAGAAATTTTTACCGATGTACTGCTTAATCCATCATTCCCGCAAAAAGAGCTTGACCGTTTGAAAAAGGAAAGAATGGCACAAATCAGAAGAGAGAAATCTTCGCCGGTGCAAATGGGTATGCGTGCGTTCCCGAGAATACTTTTTGGCGAGGGGCATGCGTATGGTTTACCGTTTAGCGGAACAGGTTATGAAGAAACCATTTCTAAGATAACGGTTGCCGATTTAGAAAAATTCAAAGATACCTGGTTTAAACCGAATAACGCAACATTGATAATTGTGGGTGATATTACTGCCGACGAAATTGTTGGTAAACTCGAAAAATTATTAAAATCGTGGAAAAAAGGAACGGTTCCGGTAAAGAATATTGCTGAAGTGAAAAATGCTGAAAAGCAAAAAATCTATG
>JACPGF010000163.1 GCA_016182615.1 Ignavibacteriales bacterium | reverse complement strand
CAAATAATACTCCATTAGGTTTTACATCATTGGATAGTGGATTAACTTGGAGCCCAATTTCCGGTATTGGCTTTCCATCAATTACATTTTTTTCTGAACCCGGTAAACTGTGGGCTGGCACAATCCATGGCGCATGGCTAACAACCAATAATGGAATTTCGTGGTCGTCCCGGTCAAGTGGTTTTTCTGCTGACCCATATTGTTCTGCATTCCTGAGGTGGAACGGGATTTTGCTTACAACTTTAACTGCCGGAGGATCTGGCGTTTATGCAACTGTTGATGAAGGTCTGCATTGGATAGATGTCGGTTCAAATGACGGTCTGCCATTTGTAAGTGAAATTAGTGAAATGCAGATTGCTTACGGTTTCTTCATCCTCTCAACTACCGGCGGCCTCTATAAAAGATCAACCCGGGAATTTACTGAAAAAATTTACGTATATGCCGGATGGAATATAATTTCAACTCCTTTGCTGCCCGCTGTTAAGACAACAGCAGAATTATTCCCGGGCGCAACTTCACAATTATTTGGTTATAACAACGGCTACGTAGCGGAAGACACAATAAATAGCGGTCGGGGCTACTGGTTACGTTTTCCATTTAACGATAGTATTACTGTATATGGGATACCAGATTCGGGAAAATTACTTCCGCTGCAACAAGGCTGGAATTTAATTGGTACTAAAAATAGTAATATTCAGGTGAACAACATTACAACACAGCCTGCCGGTATTCTCGCATCGAATTATTTTGGTTTTAGCAATGGTTATGTAAACGCTATGTTACTGGAAAAAGGGAAAGGCTATTGGATTAAAAGCAGCTCAACAGGTTTATTAAAACTACCGTAATCAGAATTACTGCGATATAAGAAATGGAAAATGAAACTGTTGGGGCTAAAAGCCTCAAACAAATTCTTTTGGCTTCAAATAGAGAAAGAATTTAGGCTTTAATTGAATTTTTGAGTGAAGGCATGAACTAATATTTGCCAGAAATCAAGCCCTCGGCACTTAAGCGGTTCAGGGGTGTAGTTCAACTTCATTGCCTTTGTTAAATCCGGGGTTGTCCTATTTGGTTGTACCATCGCAAAGTCCACTCACAAAATTTTAAATTACATAATCAATTTTCGGGCCTAAGCCGTTTGTGTTTATAAAATTTTACTATTGGTTAGTAACTCATGTTACGCAAAGTTGGGCTAAAGTCTGGCTAAAGTCGAAATTGGTTTTGTCAGCAATCGAGCAAGGATTTATCAAAAAATAACGGGTGATTGGCTAAAGCCTGTATTGAGCTGTTTCTATTTTCTCCCCCGAATAAAGAGGCTGTGTTAAAACTCAAAATTTCTTGAAAAATATTTCGATTTTGAGCTGAAATCGAAGAATAAAAATGCTTGACAGGGGGTTTTCACACAGCCTCTAAATCCGGGGGCAATTATAAATTAACTTTCGCCCATAATTGTATGAAAATAAAATTGCTCAATCATCAACAAGGGCAAAACAAATTACGAGTGATAAATGCAGCTTATTACAATTGTCCCCGGATTTATCCCGCGGCTATCACATGGGAGGCATTGGGTAAACCGGAGAATCACAAGTTCCACACCCACTTACACTGGGCTTCAGTCCAATTTTGTGTAATATGAGTTAATAAGTGTTTGCGATGTGTGATTCCAGTTTATATTTTGCAATTTTTTCCATTAACTCAAATTTTGTAAATGGTTTCGCGAGATACTCATTGCAGCCAGCCGCCAATATTATTTCCCGGTCTTCTCTCAGGGCATGCCCTGTTACTGCTATAATAGGTATTTTTGCATATAAAGCAGAGTTTTTTAACACCCGAATAAGTTCCAGTCCATTTATTCCACCCTGCAGAGAAATATCCATTAGAATTAGTAAAAAACGCTGCGAGTGTAATTTTTCTAAGGCGGATGCTGCCGAAGAAACAACGGTTATATCATAATCCGGTTGTAAAATATATCCAATATATGATTGGTTTGTAGCATCATCTTCCACTAATAAAATTGCAGGTTTATTTCCGGCTCGATTTAAACCGGCTGGTGGAAGAGTTTCTTCTTGAGCTTTATTACAGCCATATTCGTTCATATTATTTTGTATGACTTCGGTGTGTAATGCGTCGAAACGAATAGTGAAAGTTGAACCAACCCACTTCTCACTAACTACTGAAATGTCCATATTATTCAGATTGAGAAATTTTTTAGCTAGTGGAAGTCCAAGACCCACTCCCTCGTATGTTCTGCTAAAGCCAATTTGTTCCTGTGAATACGGTTCGAATAAGCGCTTCAAATATTCCCCTGAAATGCCTATGCCCGAATCCTGAATATCAAGCAATACATCCCCCAATTTGTTTTTATACAGCTTTAATTTAATATACCCTAAATTAGTAAATTTAACCGCGTTATCAAGCAGCGCAATTACCGCTTGCTCAAAACAAAATACATCAGAGGTGATAAAAACTTCACCCATCAAGTGCTCAAAATAAATATCCAACGGTTTTTTGGCAGCTATTTCACGGTATTCACTAACCAAAGAATGAAGAAATTTGGAAATATTTATCTTTTTGGGCATAACCGGGAAATCGCCAACTTGTAAGCGGGAAAAATTTAAAATCATGTCCATAGTCCGTGTAATACGACTAATAGAGCGTTCCACTCCAGTAAAGTAACCCTCTTCCGCTTCTGAAATGTGCTCGCTCATCAAATCTTTGATAATATTTGTCATACCGTTTATCCCGTGTAATGGCGTACGGATTTCATGGGAAATATTTGCAATAAAAGCATCTTTCAATCTGTTGGATTGCTCTGCTAATTCCTTTGCTTGAACCATCTCTTCGATGATTTGATGCCGCTGTATTATTCCGGAAAGAATATCAGCAACCGAAAGGAGAAATTTCACTTCAAATTCATCCCGCTGATGGTCGATAGACAAATACAATACAATTACCCCGAGTACCTTACCTGCATGCAAAATCGGAACGTTATAATGTCCATGGGGTTCTAGTCCTTGATATATATTATCATGGGTGCAATCAACGGATCCCGTATACTTAATTTGTTTGGTAAGGACAACTTCCCCGCAATGGCATTTACCAGGAGCTACAAAAGCGCACATATTCCGGACGCCTTGCGGTAAATTGATCGCAGCAGTTAGCACTAAAACATCTTTATTCAGGTCAAAAAGAAAAATTCCGCCTTTTTTTTGAAACTTTAAAATCGGGGCGTTTATTAACACTTCAAGTGAAAGCAACAGCCGTTTATTAAAATCCTGTGGTTCAATAGAGATTTGTAAAATTCTATTTACCGTTTCCTGAATACATCTGTTTATTTCCTTTTCCTTTTCTGTTCGCTCGCGCTCGTAAAGCAGATGCAGCCGGTCAATTACCACTGCAAGATGGCTCGCAACAGCCCCTAAAAATTCTTCTTCTGAACCGGTCGGAACCCGAACTTCTTCATCACCAAAGGTGCCGGTTCCAAGCGCGCCAAGATGCTTATCAAATAAAATAATGGGTACATTTACGATGGTGCGGTTTTTTAACTGTGCAACTATTTCTTTATTCGTACGGGGATCAGTTCTTGCATCTTTCACGATAACGATATTTTTTGCCTCGGCAATTTCCTCCAGCATCTGGTCACCTGAAATCATCAGAGTATATGGTGATTCATCCGGTTTCATATCTTTGGTTATAGGGCCATCGGAAACAACACACTTGAAGTATTTCTTGTCTTCACTCAATAAATAGAGCCAAAGATACCGGTATCCGATAATATTTCTCACTTCTTCGCGTGCAGCAACAAACACTTCTTCGTATGTTTGTGCAAGTTCTAACTTTTTTGAAAGCCGGAGGAGAGATTGCGAGTGATTTATCCTTTCGTGTAATGCTTTCTCGGTATGTTGTCTATCGGATACATCAAACAGCACAAACAGGCTGACTTCTTCACCTTCAAATTTTGTTTGCGCGGTTCTAATAATAACGGTTTGAATAGCTCCGGATTTTCGGATAAGTTGGCACTCATATTCCTCAACTTTTTCAAGGGCAATATTTTTATTCATATTATTAAGTACAAAATCGCGGTCGCACCCGGCAACATAATTTATAAACCGAGACCCAATTAATTCATCCCATGAATATTCCGTGGCGTGTAATGCAGCTTTATTAGCAAATATGATGATGCCATTTTTAAGTATTAGAACCGCATCAGGCAGGTCAGAAAGAAGCATTGTATTTTGCTGCTCGCTCAAACTTGATGTTTCCATAGGTTGCTTCCTTTATTCGATGCATGGTAAAATCAAAACTTTCCGGTACTTAACATACAAATTCCAGTAACACGGGTGCATAGTTCAGTAACTTTTGTCTCAACAAAAATAAATAAAACATTTTTATAAAAAATAAAAAAAATATACTGGCAAACATAACCGTGGAAAAGGAAACAAAATAAACGAACGTTCACCTATTTTTACAACATTTGGGAGGGCATTAAGATGAGTGATGTTTAAATGACAGATTTGCGGAATTGTTATTAAATTTTCTGTAACTACTCAACTAATGCCGAAAATAGATTACATCTCCTAACCACTAAGATCTGAGGTAAGGTCATAAAAATTTCGTTTTACTTATTATGCTGCTTATTTTAACTAAACGCCTAAACGCAACTTTGTATTACATAAGCCAAGTAGTTACAATTTTCTCAAATCTATTTTGTTTTAAACCGGCAATTGGTTCCAATGGATTCAACAGCTAAAGAATTTTATTATTTATTAATTTAGAGTAGTTTTGTTTAGATAAATTGCACTGATAAAAATATAATGAAAATCTGCCCGCATATAATCCAGATGGCGGATACTGTTCCTTTTTTTCAGTATGAAAAAACCGGACAAATCCGTTTGGTTGCAAAAGTGGGTAGATGTTGTTAATAATCCACATAAAAATTTGGTTATTGAGTGTGAAAATTTTAATTGCCCCAAACAGCTTTAAAGAATGTGCTTCTTCTGTTGAAATTGCCAAGTTGCTGGAACTCGCGGTAAAACAAGAATTACCCGGTGCTTCAATTGTCACGGCACCCGTTTCTGACGGGGGCGATGGTTTTTTAGAGGTATGCGAGCAGTACTTTTTATTAAATAAGCAATTTATAACCATACCAAATTGTCTTGGAACCAAAGATATTCCGGTTCCAATAGGTTATGAGCCTCAATCAGGAGTAATTTTTCTTGAAAGTGCAGATGTTTTCGGGGTAAAAACGATTCCTTTGGAAGACAGGGAAATCATGCATTCCGGTTCGTTTGGCTTGGGAATACTGTTACAAAAGATTATGGCTTTGCGGACAGACATTTTTCCGATAACAAAAATTGTGATAGGTTTGGGGGGAAGTGCAATAAACGATTTTGGGATGGGGGTATTTGCCGCGCTTGGTGGAATAATCAACTCGCAATGTACCACAAGTGAGTACTATTTACCTGCCAATTTTGATGCAATAACCGGCTTTATACCGGCAGACGGGAAATTTGCCATACCGATAGAACTGGTTCTGGATGTTGAAGTCTTTCTGACCGGAAAAAATGGTACCACAAATACTTTCGCACAGCAAAAAGGCGCTACAAATATGGATATAGTTAAACTTGAAGATTTTGGAAAATATGCTGTTCAAGTATTGGGGTTGCTTAGGAAAAAAGATTTAATTTCTAAGAAGATTGGTGCGAGCGGAGGAGTTAGTTTGGGACTGCTGCATTGTGCCGATATAGCATTTATAACTGCAAGAGAGTTTATACTAAGCAGAATAGGTATTGCTAAGTATATAGCAGAAAATGATATAGTTGTTACCGGCGAGGGAAGATTTGACAGACAAAGCCTTATGAATAAAGCTCCGGGAATTCTCGTCCAAAATGCATTGGCTTCCGGGAAAAAGACTGTCGTAATCTGTGGTTCGGCTTCGCAGGAAATTAAAGAAGAACTCGGAGGTAAGGTGCTTATTTTGGAGATGCTAAATCGCTTCGGTAGTGAAAGAGAATCCGTGCTTCGTTTTAAGGAAGGAATATTTGCATTGGCTGGTGAAATGAGAGAGGCATTACAGTTGAAAAGTGCATCTGAATTCAATTTGTGAGGAAAATTTTACCCAAAAATTATTCATTCTTCATTATTAATTATTCATTTCCTTTTTCCTTATCTTACTAAATTAGTATAAAATTTTACCCAATAAAATACCGTTACATGAAAGAATATTTAGATTTAGTCCGTCTGGTGATGGATGAAGGAATCAGGAAACAATCCCGCACCGGCATTGATACCATATCATATTTTTCGGCTCATTACCGTGTTGATTTACGGAAAGGTTTTCCGTTATTGCACGAGGTGCTCTGGTATTTGTCCGGAGAGAATCATATCCGTAATTTACGCAAGCATACAAAAATATGGGATGCCTGGGCAGATGAAAATGGAAATCTTGAAACCGCGTACGGCTACTACTGGAGAAAATTCCCCAGTGCAACTAAGGATGAATTTGGCAATTGGCAAGTGAGGGAGGTTGACCAGATAAGATATATTATAGATGAAATAAAAAGCAAACCGTATAGCAGGCGTTTAGTAGTTTCGGCATGGGAGCCGGGGAATGCAACAACAAGTAAGCTGCCTCCATGCCATTATACATTTGTTTTTAACGTTGCAGAGGGAAATTTAAATTGCCACTTGACTCAACGCTCGGGTGATATTGCTCTTGGTATTCCTTTCAATCTTGCCGCGTATGCAATGCTCACTCAAATAATCGCTCAGGAAACCGGATTAGGCGTGGGTTACTTTTCGCATACTATTATTGATGCCCATATTTATGTGGCTGATAAGGGAAGCGAACAGGAACGGTATGATCATCTTGCCGGTTTGAAAGAACAGTTAACACGTGAACCAATGCCGCTGTCCCGGTTACATATCGCGAAAAAACCGATTGATGATTTGCAGTTCGAGGACTTTAGTTTAGAGAATTATGTATCTCACCCGAAGATAAAGTTTGAGGTCGCGGTTTAATGAGTCTTAAATTAGTAATTATCGTTGCAGTCTCAAGGCTGCCCTGGCACATTCCTGAAGATTTTAAGCACTTTAAAAAAACTACACTCGGTTACCCTTTAATTGTTGGTGAACGAACCTATACGGAATTAGGGAAACCATTGCCGGGTAGATTAAATATTGTTTTAAGCTATGACAAAAATTTTAGCGGAACCGATTTGTGTACTGCCCGGAATTTTACTGAAGCAATAAAAATTGCCGAGGAAACCGGAAAAGAAAAAGCATTTGTTATAGGCGGAAGAATGGTTTTTGAGAATGCCCTGCCGTTTTGTGATGAAATGATTATCAGCCATCTGCGTATGGATGGCGAAGGTGATATTTTTTTCCCGGTCTTTAATGAAGCTGAATGGCAGATTGTTAAAACCGATGAGCGTGAGCAATTTGTGATAACATACTATAGGCACACGAAAAATAAACGTGTCTTGGAGCTTTATGGGTAAGATTACCATATTACCGGAGCAGATTGCAAATAAAATTGCAGCAGGGGAAGTTGTTCAGCGGCCTGAATCGGTTGTAAAAGAGTTGCTCGAGAATGCTATTGACGCGGGTTCAACGAAGGTGGAACTGATAATTAAGCGCGCGGGTAAAGTATTAATACAAGTTATCGATAATGGCGAGGGTATGAGCGAAGATGATGCCATCATCAGCATACAGAAACACGCGACCAGTAAAATTAAAACATACGACGACCTTAACGCCATACGCACACTCGGATTTCGTGGCGAAGCTCTGAGCGCCATCTCGGCAGTGAGCCAGCTTGAAATTAAAACGGAAACCATGCAGGATGAAATTGGTACATGGCTGAGGATTGACGGAGGGACTGAAATTATCGTTGAAAAAGGTTCGTTCCCCAAGGGTACTTCAATCGCGATTAAAAACCTGTTTTTTAATACCCCGGCACGGCGGAATTTTTTACGCAGTGATGCTACAGAGTTAAAGCATATCGTTGATACGTTTAATAAAATCGCGATGTCATATCATAATGTGCACATGCAGATGTACATCGATGATGATGTTATCCTTAATTACCCGGCGGGCCAACAGGCTGAGCGAATAGCGCAAGTGTTTGGTGATGCGATCTATAAATCGCTCTTTAAAGTTGAGGAAATTACCGACTATCTTTCCGTTACCGGATATATCGGTAAACCCTCTTTGCTTAAAAAAAACAAGGGTGACCAATACTTGTTTATTAACAACAGGTTTGTACAAAGCAAACAGGTTAACCACGCGGTTTTTACCGCCTACGAGAATATCCTTGAGAAGGGTGAATATCCTTTTTTTATTTTGTTCATAACACTCAATCCTGAAAAAATTGATATCAACGTGCACCCGTCAAAACTTGAGGTGCGGTTTGAAAATGAAAAAGATATTTACGCGTTTATCCTGACTGTTGTTAAAAAAGGGTTATCGGAGTATGACCTTGTCCCCAATTTATCGTTCAGCCAAGACTCTTTTTCGGACACCATACCCACAAGGTTTGATCCCTCGGTTCAGGTAACGCGGAACGATTTTTCGGACCGGCCATCCTTTGTAAAAAGGCCACCGGCAGAGATTCGTATATCCGATCAGGAGATTGATGCAATATTCGGTTCATTAAACCGTCACGCGGAAATCAGGACCTCGGAGGACGGCACTCTGCCGCCGCTGCCATTTGATTTCCCCGCACCACAAGAACCTCAGGTGCAGACCCGTGTTGTACAGAGTTCACCCCCGGTTAATGATGAGATAGCACCGGATGTTTTTCTGGTGCAGCTGCAAAATAAATACATACTGACGCCGATAAAAACCGGTCTCATGGTTATCGATCAGCATGTTGCCCACGAGCGGATCATGTATGAAAAAGCATTGCACATGTTTGATATGAACCTGCCGATGTCGCAGCAATTGCTGTTCCCGAAGACCGTGCAACTGGATCCGGGAATGTATTTAACAATTAAAGAAATCTATGAATACTTGTTTAAACTCGGCTTCGAGATCAAGTTTTTTAGCAAGAATACTATCGCGATTGAGGGAGTTCCACCGGAATTAAAATCCGGTAACGAAGAAGAAGTTCTGCTGGGTATCGCTGATGAGTATATTAACAATCAAAAAGTAAAAAAAATAACTGATATTAAAGACAACCTTGCGAAGTCATATTCATGCAAGAGCGCGATTAAAGCGGGTGAGAAGCTGGATGACCGTGTGATGCGGCTGCTGATTGACGAGCTTTTCTCCACATCAATGCCTTACGTTTGTCCGCATGGCAGGCCGATCGTGTTAAAAATTTCAGTTGATGAATTCGATAAACGGTTCGGCAGAACCTGACAGACAAAAACGTGAGTATTATTATAACAACTTAAACATGAGGGCACCATGGATACAAGTTTATTTGATGAAGCGTTAGGCAGTTTTGAGAAAAAAGCCAGAGACGCAAAAGAGACAGGCTGGAAACATACTACGCTCAGTGGTGAGAAAATAAATACCGTTTACTCGCCTAAGGATGTTGAGGGTAATGACTTCTTGTGTGATGTACAATTCCCCGGAGAATATCCATATACGCGCGGAATACATCCCAATGGTTACCGGGGCAAAGTTTGGACCATGCGGCAGTTCGCGGGCTTTGGCACACCGGAGGATACAAACGAGCGCTTTCATTATCTTTTAGACCATGGGCAGACCGGGTTAAGTGTTGCATTCGATTTGCCGACACTAATGGGATATGATGCCGATGCCCCGGTGAGTGACGGTGAGGTTGGCATTTGCGGTGTTTCTATATCATCATTGCAGGATATGGAAATATTGTTTGATAAGATTCCCCTCGATAAAGTTTCTACTTCGATGACCATTAACTCTCCCGCGGCGATGGTATATGCATTTTATCTCGCGGTTGCAAAAAAGCAGGGAGTGGATTTTGGAAAGCTGCGGGGTACTCTGCAAAATGACATTCTTAAAGAGTACATTGCACAAAAGGAATATATTTACCCGCCGCACCCTTCGATGCGCATTATTGTTGATATGATCGAGTATAGCGCCAAAGAAGTGCCGCAATGGAATCCCGTGTCAGTAAGCGGTTATCATATCCGTGAAGCTGGCTCGACAGCAGCACAGGAATTGGCTTATACACTTGCTGATGGATTTGCCTATATCGAGGCATGCATGGAAAGAGGATTGGATGTTGATGATTTTGCGCCAAGAATTTCTTTCTTCTTTAATTCACATCTCGACTTTTTTGAAGAAATTGCAAAGTTTAGAGCGGCCCGCCGGATATATGCCCGGCGGATGCGCGAACGGTATGGAGCCAAAAGCCCGCGCTCTTGGTGGCTCCGTTTTCACACGCAAACCGCGGGATGCTCACTTACAGCCCAACAGCCGGAGAATAATATCGTGAGAACAGCGTTACAGGCTCTTGCAGGGGTTTTGGGTGGAACTCAGTCACTGCATACAAACTCTATGGATGAGACACTTGCATTGCCTAGTGAAAAGGCTGTAAAGATTGCCCTCCGCACGCAGCAGTTAATTGCTTATGAAACGGGAGTAATAAACACGGTTGACCCGTTAGGCGGCAGTTATTTTGTTGAAGCCATGACGGATAAAATGGAGAGAATGGCGAATGATATTTTCGCGGAGATAGACTCTTTGGGTGGTGTTATTAATGCAATCGAATCCGGATATTTTCAGAAGAATATTTCTGATGCTGCATACCGGTATCAGAAAGAAGTTGAGCGTAAAGAAAAAATAATTGTTGGGGTAAATGATTTTATTGAAGAAAATGAAAAAGTTGATATTCCGATTCTTACTATTTCACCGGATGTTGAAAGAAAACAAAAAGCCCGCTTAGCCGAATTGAAAAATGGCAGGAGCGCGGGTGATGTTGCAGATTCATTAAAGGCGTTACGCTACGCAGCCGAAAACCAGCAGAATCTTATGCCGGTACTGGTTGAAGGCGCACTGAAATATGTTACGCTGGGTGAGATGATTGGTGAGTTGAAAGAAGTATTCGGTGTCTATGAAGAGCACGCCGTTTTTTAAACACATGAATTATGATGCAGAAATGAATGAAAATGATGCACCCCATGGTGTACCCGGCGAAGTTTTTAATAAAACTGTGACCACAAGATCCGGTGAACTGTTTTTTTTTAACGGCATTTACCCGAGAGATAATAATGATGAAATATTTGGCGTAGGAGCAGTACAGATGCAGGTTAAGCAGATACTTGCCAACATGGACGAAGTTCTAACGAGGCACGGAATAACATTTGAGCATATTGTAAAAGCAACACTATATCTGCACAAAGAACTTGATGTCGATGAAGGAGGGGGCGTGCTGCCGCAATTCCTGAAAGCATTTAAAAGCCCGCCGCCTTACACCTGTATATATGTATATGGATTCCCGGATCAAGAGGCACTTGTTTGTATTGATATAATTGCTGCGAGGTAATTTTTGGTTTTAGGATGGCGATCCATGCAGCCCCTTCTTTCTGAAACCTCCATGTTTTGTAGTTTTCAAATTACAACATGAAGAATTTGTAATTCAACTTATTAGGTTGGTACTAATTGTAAGCCTCTACCGGTCTCTGTATTTTGCGACCATTAGAGTAATTGTTTTGATTGAGATCCGCGATGAAAAAAAATATTGGACAATGCGTTGGCTTTGTACTACTATCAATGTTTTATAAAGCAATTATGCTGATAATTATTCTAAGAGTGTTATTGCTGACAAATTTTAGATACCGAAACGAGAATAGCATTTTGATGATATAGTAAATTGGCGAATAGAGTAAGTGAGTTTAATTTCCGAATGGATTCCTATGAATAATTTCAGCGGATGGAAAATTTGAATTCATCAATTTTAAAATTGAATCGCCTCGTTCAATGTGTTTAAAAAATCTTTCATAAATAGTTGCCCGTTCATATAAAATATTGGCAGTGGAGTTTTTAATTAATCCGATATACTCACTCTGAATTTCTGGATAACGAATATTAATTTTAACCTTTGGGAAAGGGCTGTATATAGTAGGGTTCTTAACAATTTTATATAGAAAAAGCTCTGGAATGGGTGCATGTTTTTCGCTGAGTACTATTTTGAAATCACCAAACTCATTGTAAACAAAATTGTAGCTGAAATAAACTTGGTGTGTTTTAATCAACGAATTTATGAGTGCATTTAACAGATTTTTGTAACATAAATTCAATACTTCTTTTTTGTACAAATCGCTGATATCAGCATCGAAATTTTTGCTGCTCTCTTCAAAATCGGCGACTTCTTTTTTGCATTCATTGAAAAGTCCCGGATACCATTTTGATAATTGGTGGATATACCAAGGCATACCTAATAATCCTGCATTGATTGGAATAATATCTTTTCTAATGTTCTCAACTCTTTGGAAATAGAATAAGGGGCTGGTGAGATACTCCCAATCGTGATGTACGGAAGAAAAAATTACTGAGTTCTCAGGCAAGCTACTCAGAAGGTTTTTAGAATAATCTTCAAAGGTATACAAATTCCTGTGGCTAACGCCGATATTCTGTGACACTTCAATAATTAAAATAGTAAAAAGAAAAATAAAGAAAATGTATACTCCATTACGGAATAATTTTAAGTATTCACCCACAATCACAACTCCCTGATAAATTAATACATGCATAACCAAGTAACATAAAATAAAATATGTCATTAAGTCATAAATTTTGTAATTGATGGCAAGAAATAGATTGGTTATAAATAGTATAATTAAAATAACTGAAACGGTTTTGGATACCTTCCTTAAATAGATTAATGAAAAAGGAAGAAATACTAAGGGGGCAAAACCAAATACAATTGGGAGAGTACGAAAAAAGGCTTCCAAATTAAATTCAGTTGCTTCAATCGATCTGAAAAACCCATCGGAATATTGTTTCCCCTCTATATGATACAGTAAACTTGAAAAAGTAGATGGCTCTCCCCAGTTAAATTCAGGCCCGTGTCCAGCTCTAAAAATTAGGAATAAGTATAAAATTGTCGCCACCCCAAGCGTGGAAAGCAATATAAACAAGAAGACGAAGATACTATTTCTGTCAAACCTTTTAACAATAAAATAAAATACAACTAATCCGGGTATTGCAAATACAATCGATAGATGATTTCCAATACCTAACCCAAGAAAAAGGGGTACATGCCACCATTGAGAAATTATTTCCTTTACATTAAAACTATCAGAACGTTCTGATTGGTTAAGCATTATTTTAAAACAACTATATATTAAACCCGTCAGTAGCATAATATGCAAAGAGTAAACTTCAACAGATGTACTTTGCAACCAGATGATTTTATTAAATGCGAAATAAAACCCATTTACAGCTATAGTAATTATAATCCAATAGGAATGATAAATATTATTAACATGTTTATCTAATCCTGATCTCAGCTTTTTTGTCGAGAGCTGTTTCTTCTGTAGTTCCGTGTGAAATTTTTTAGACAATATCTCCAAAAGAGCCATAAAATAGAAAACTCCGCCTGCAGTCCAAAAAGCAGCTAAAAGATTAGATAAATAGACTTTCGATGCCGGAAATGGTATGTGGACGAATAACCAACCTATAATTGTAAACAGAGGATAACCAGTAGGGTGAGTAATCCCCAGAAAATATTGAGTGGCTGCTAATTCACCACTATCAATTTGTACAACGGTTGGTGCTAAAGTATAAATGTAAATAATTAATACAATCGTGGAAACGATAATTTTGAAGTGTCTGGTCAGGAGGAGAATAGTGCGATTTATCATATAGAGTGAGCCTTGGCATGAATTGCCAAGGCTCGAAAAGCTGATTTACTTCAAAAGAGTCATCTTCATTGTCTTTGAAAAATTGCCGGAGGTTAGAGTATACATATAACATCCGGAAGGTAGGTCTTTTCCATCGAAAACAATATCATATTTACCTTCAGTTAAATATCCATTCAACAATTCTTTAACTCTTACACCTAATATATTATAGACAGCAAGTTTAACATTGGCATCTTCCGGAATATAGAAACTAATCATTGTGGTCGGATTAAATGGATTGGGAAAATTTTGTTCAATTGAATAATTGTTTGGTCGTAAAAATTCAAATTCTACCTGACCAATGTTTTTTCTCGTCCCATCATTATCAATTTGAATCAGTTTATAATCGGTTTTTCCATAAAATGGATTTCTATCCAAAAAATAGTATTTTTTTGGAGAATTACTATTGCCTGAACCAGAAACAGATCCAATTGTTTTCCAAAAATTTTGACCCTCTTGTGACTTGGCAATCTCGAATCCTGAATTATTTATCTCATTTGCCGTGGCCCAACTTATTTTAATATTATTCCCTGATTTAAATGCTTTAAAAGTTGTTAACTCAACGGGTAACACACCACCGCCCGGGATTGAAACATTGTCAATGCCAACTGCTTGGGCATTTGAAGTCGTGGTGCCCGTTGTTACTCCATAACTCCATGCGAGATATAAATTTCCACCGTTAACAATGTTTAGTCCTGATAGTGTTTGGCTAGTTACTGATACAGTTGCGATAGGAGGTGTTGCAGTTCCTGCATTTGAGGCATCCCCGCCTGCAAAAGATGATTTGAAGTTGGTGCCAGCACTTGTCCACGCACTTCCATCTGTTGAATAATACATCTGAATGGAGAATCCGGCTGCATTTGTCCCATTCCTGTATTTTACAACATCATAGGATATTGTTAGTGAAGTTATTTCACCATCTGCATTATTCTGAAACCATGCATAGATATTTACAGATTTTGATGCACTTGATGATGACAACCCACCAACCGCATGATTTGTTCCATTGAAAAAATTGTAAATACCATTTGCCGCTCCAGTTGCGATATTTGTACCTGCTTGTGTAGTTGCGGTGGACGCTGCCGAATAAGTCCCCAAAGTTGAAACTGTGGTTTTGGTGTCAGCTTTCCAGTTCGAAGGCAATGCTGCAGTTGTTGCAGTAGTCATTCCATCAAAATTTTGAGAATAGCCACTGCCAACTGAGATAAGAATCTGGGCTGATACTTTATTACAGAAAATAATTAAGACTAATAGTCCTAAAATGTATCTTATCTTCATACTCTACCTTAACTAAATAAATTAAAAAAATCCGTTACACAACAAAACATCCCAAAAGATTTATCAAAACGACTAAACTATTTGTTTATATTTTCGATAATACCCGAATTGGGAAATTTCGGAATGTAATTTTAGCAAACTTTAGCGGGAAAAGAAATTATAAAATATTTTATAATTTATATTTAACACTGCCATAACATTGGTAATTAGCAGATGCAAACAATAGCTTCTTTAGCAGCTGATGTGGGGCATAAACAGATGATCATTTTATCAACAGCATTTTTTTCTGCTGTGTGAAAAATGTTGATTTTAGCTGAATAATGTAACATCCCCCGGCTAGCCCGCCCGAACCAAATTTAATGGAATGCGTACCCGCCGGTAATACTTCTTTAATTAAAGTTGCGGCCTTTTCGCCGGTGAGTGAATAAACACTGATTTCGATAAAATCCTGGTAGGGTAGGTGAAATACAATTGTCGTGCTGGGATTAAAGGGGTTGGGAAAATTTTGTTCAAGCCGAAAGTTCTGAGCTTTTTGACTCGTAACAGAAATACACTTCGAATAGGTCAGCGATCCATTATTGTCAATCTGTTTAAGGCGGTAGAAATTTGCACCATTGGGTAAAGTATTATCCTTAAAATGGTACACGCGGGGTGTACTTGTATTCCCTGAGCCGCTGACGAAACCAACTGTCTGCCACGCAACTTGGTCGGTACTTCTTTCAACCTCATAACCGTAATTATTGGTTTCAGTTGCCGTTTGCCATTGCAGAAATGCAGTAGTACCTACCACTTTCCCCTCGAAACGGACTAATTCGACCGGTAAAACCGAAGACACTTCCCGGGTGGTAAAATCAGAGTTATTGTTATCCGTATCGTAACCATTTCCCCACGAGCCGCCATAGTCTGTTGTTACGGCAGTTCCATCCCATCCCTTCCGGAAGGTTGAGCTTGTTGCAGTATGCGAAGGTGCTACGCCTGCACCCTCGAATAAATTTGCTCCACCGTAACCGGCAAAGTCAACCACAGTTGCATTTGGAATCGAAAACGAACTGTTAACAATAGTAACCTGATTATTGCACAACGCGAATTTTCCATCGCTTCCGCTTATATTTGTAGAGCCGGTGACGTTTGGGGTCAATGGTAAATCGCTGCCTCTGCTGCCACCGCTCGCGTATTTAATTAGATAATAACTGTTTGCCGCAACAGAGCCGGATAAATTGGTGCGTAGCCAAGTAGTTCCCGTTCCACTGGCATATTGCAAGGACCAAGTTGAAACATCAACCGGGTCATTTGTTGGGTTAAATAGGACGACAAAGTCATTTTTCCACGTGGCGCCGGTATTACCGCCGGTACCATATATCTCAGCGATCACAACATGAGAAGCATTTTGCGGATAATTCGAAACGGTAAAAAATAGAACAAATAGTAGTAAAAGCAGCCGTCTTCTCACGAAAACCTCCAGATAAAATTCGTTCACGTTCATAAAAATTGGACTTTACAGAGGAAAGCAAGTGAAACTCCAAAACCGGAGTACATGATCATCCCGTGCAAAATATGTGATAAAATTATAAAAAAGAGCGGATGTAAAAAACTATAAAAAAGTTTATAACATGTTATAGCTAAGCAGAGTTAAGCAAAAAATAGGCGAAATACAAAAAACACACATAGTGGGATGATTGAATAAAAGCAGTTTTCGGAAAAATAGCATTTTGAAATAAAAGGAGAGATGCTTAAATTTAAGACTAAATTAAAAGTAAATACGGGCTCTTAGCTCAGTTGGTTAGAGCAGCTGACTCATAATCAGCGGGTCGGAGGTTCAAGTCCTTCAGGGCCCACCCGCAAAACCCTTGTAAAACAACAACTTACAAGGGTTTTTTGTTTTTAAAGACTGCCCGTAAATTCCCCAAAATGACCCTAAAAGACCCCATTTTCATGCAATTTCGATACCCAACTATGTCAAAAACTATGTCAGTTGCATGACTAAAAATGTTGATTTACGCGTGTTTTAAGGTGTTTTTAAGAGGCTTTGTGGTCAGTCGACTATGTCAAACTATGTCAATTGTGTGGGTGGATAATAAAAAAGCCGAAAAACGCTAATTTTTCGGCCTTTTGAATTTTCTCAACTCCTTTTTCATTGCTGAGATACTGATCTGATTATAGAATTTGTCAGTGGTATTTCCATGCTCGTGCCCCACCAGTTCCTTTACAATCGAGGCATCCATATTGAAACTGGAACGGGCTAGGGTGATAAAGGTTTTCCTGAACGTTCTGGTAGTGTAACCCTTTACATCAATCCCCAAATCGTGCAGGTATCTATGGACAGCTCTTCCCAAATTTTCTACGTTATTGTAATCCAGAACTTTGCCCGTTGTTTTACTTGCAATGATTGTTCTGAAAATTGGAAGTAGATCATCATGGAAAGCTACCTCCCGATGTTTTTTCCTTTTAGGGGAGTAGTAAGCAAAACTGCAATTCTGGGTATCGACTTTTTCACAGGTTAATGTTAAAACATCTGAGGATCGTAGTCCTGTATAAAAGAGAATGTGAATTAACGCATTAAAGTTCGCGTTTTTATCAGCCAGCCCATTAAATACTTTTACCACATCATCTTTACTGAAAACTATCTTTTCTTTAACTTCTGGCCTGGTTTTAACCTCCCGATTTATCTTGAACATCTGTGTGTAGTTATACTCAAACAGAAAGTTCAGGAAATGGGTGCATTGTTTCCCGTATCCATGAATTGTATTCTTTTGATACGGCAACTTTTTTAATTCATTAAGCCAGTCCTCAACCCGTATTTTTGAAATTCCAGTACAGCATTCGTCAGGGGGGAATGTCTCGGTGAACTTGTTGTAAAATCTGCGATAGTCTTTTATTGTTTTAGGGTGCTTGTTCTGATTGTTCCTTAAGAAGTGCTCAAAAGCATCCTCGATGGTAGTCTTCTGGATGCCGATCTGTTTGAGCTCCCTATTCCTAAGTGTCAGTTCCTCCTGTAAATCCCGAGCGTATTTATGTGCCTTTTTCTTATTGATTTCAGTTGCAGCTAATCCAGTCGATTTTGCGTGTATTTTCCCTTCGACTGCATCGAACCACTGAATATACCAAACATTCCCCCTTTTCCGTACCATTGCCATTTGTTACCTCATTATTGAATTAAGAATTTCGTTACCGTTTAGTGATTGTTTCCTGTTCCGATCAAGATTAAAAAATCTATTCAGTTCCTGCTTTGACATTAGCTTGCCATCATTTTTAACCTGTGCTCTTGTAACATTTTCACTCTGAAAGCGAACCAACTCCTGGTAAGGGATTTTCTTCCTCTTGCCTATCGTGATATACCCAATCTTTCCATCTGCCACGAGTTTATAGACTGTATCTTTTCCAAGATGCAGCACCCGCGCAGCAGCGTTAATTGAATATAGTTGGAGTTGGTTCGTTGGTTCCATTAGAGTTCTTATACCTTTTATTCCGAAACCAATAAAAGGTCTTGCGGTGTTATTATTCCCAGCGCCTTTCTTAATAATTGTGGGATGTAATCCACAGTACATATTAT
>JACPGF010000162.1 GCA_016182615.1 Ignavibacteriales bacterium | reverse complement strand
TGTCCTGAAAAACGGCAGCGTGAAAGTAAAGGTACCGTTATGCAGCCCGTTAAGGTTTATCATTGCATCGTACTGTACCCGGAAATCTTCCATGTTTTTTTTCAGTTCAACAGTATCCACTTTGGTTTCATACGGATTGTCCATGATGTAAGATGCAACGCTGGCCTGCATTGCCGTTGTTGTAAAAACGTAGATGCCCGCGTTGTTAGAAGGCATAAAATTGACAACCACCGAATCTTCCAAATATTTTAAGGCTCCAAGGTTTTTGTTATTCAGCATTCTAAACCCTGCCTCCGGAACCGTTGTTACCGACCCGGCAGATAACTGTTTCCCATCAATAGCTGCCGATACATGCAGCGTGTATGTTTTCCCGTATTCAATTACTATCGAATTGTTATAATACACTTGCCCAACTGCATCATACAAAAGCGGTGTGCCGTTAATAGTTACAGACGCGTTATTCGCGCCCGGAGTAAGTGACATGGTGTTGGGATTTACCTGTGCGCCAATCTGATAGTTCCGTGTTATCCTTATTTTTGCAACAGGCTCGTTTGCATACAAAAATGCTTCGATGACGATTTTCGGTTCATAATGTGTGCTGCTTGTTACATCAACCGCGGGGTCCCCGCATCCGGTAAACACCCAGCCTAAAACCGCTGTAACTATGGTTATGATATATTTTTTATTCATTGTTTCTATTCTCTGCATTTAAAATTTTATATTAATACCCAGGCTTGGCAGCAGGGGCAGCATATTAACTTTTTCGACTTTTTGATTAATCGTGTTACCATCACCTTCACTCTGATAATCGATAAACCAGAGGTTTTTCCTGTTACCGATATTGAAAATTTGCAAGTAAGGGGCAATGCTCCACCCGCCGAAAGATTTTTCGTAGGTAACGCTCACATCCATGCGCACGTAAGCCGGCAGCCTGTAGGTATTTATGCTCTGTGGATAGAGTTTGTAACCTGGTATGTTATTTCCTGTACCGTTATCATCGGTAGGAACCGTATGCACGTAATAAGCCGAGGAAGGAATGGTTAACGGCTGCCCGCTGGCGTAAATAAAATTAAGACCCAGCAGCCATTTTGAGGTTCCGCTTTCGGGTTGCGTGTTCCAGTCACTTGAAAAAATACTGCCGAACTCACCATTAAGTACTAAATTAACAACGTTTCCTCGGTCATGCCGTGGCGCGTATTCTTTGCCTTGGTTGATGCCATCGAATGTATGTTTTGTTTGCGCGTAGGTATATGATACCCATCCTGTTACCGTACCTGCCTCTTTTCTTAATAATAATTCAAACCCTCTTGAGTTTCCATCACCCCTGCGGAATATACCTTGTGTTGAATTATACACCGGTTTGCCAGCTTCGTTATATTTCCCGGCTTTAATTTCAGTGTTAAGATTCTGATTGAATTCGTACAGGTCGTGATATTTTTTATAATAGACCTCTGCTTCGAGTTGCAAATTGTTCGGCAGCCGCTGTTCAAAACTAAAAATGTAATGCTCCGCGGCAGAGGGCTTCGTGTTAGCATCAGCGGTTGCCCAGATACTTGCAAAAAACAGGCGTGGTATGCGGTTAACATACTGGTGAAAACTGCCATACGCGAATTTCAGGCTGTTATCGGTGCTCAGCCGGTACTTTGCCGAAAAACGGGGCTCCAAGTCGGTAAATGTTTTTTCACTTTTAAATCTGCCTGCCCGCAGCCCTCCACTGATACTCCAAAGCGCATCAGGTTTCCATTGTGCATCAATATAGGCGGTAGTCATGGTGCTGTTTTGGCTTATATCCACAACACCGTCTTCGAAATCTTCTTTAAATATCAAATCTAAAAATTTGTGTTCAGCGCCAAATTTAACCGAAAGGTCATTGTCCGGATAATATTCTAATGAAACTTTTAATGCCCTGTCGGTAAGTTTGTTCGTTTCACCGAGTTTTATGATTTTGTCAAATGCAAATTCGGATTTAAACTCGCTCATTGTTGCCCAGAAACTTGCAAACAGTTCGGGGCTAAAAATGTGTTTCAAGTTAGCGCTGCCTGTTGTGTTGCCCCATTCGTATGTAAAGCCGGGCGAGTCATTAGCCTTTTTATCAATCTTATAATTCAGGTTATCATTGCTTTTAAAAAAACTCAGAGAGAGTTTATCTTTTTCCGTGATGTCAAAAAAACCTTTCAGGTTGCCATCGTAAAAGTAGTATGCCGGTATGTCATCGTTCCATTTAGCATAGGTTTTATCGATATACGTTCTGCGGAGAGACCCGGATAGCGAACCGATGGAGCCGACAGGAACCTGCACCGTTGCAGATGCAGAGAGCAGACTGACGTTGACTACTCCTTCCATATTGTTCCGGTTGCCATCAAGGTTTGTTACATCGATAACCGAGGAGAGCCTGCCGCCGTACTCGCTGCTGAAGCCGCCTTTTGAGACATCAACTTTTTTAATCGCGTTCGTATTAAATGTTGAAAAAATGCCGAATGCATGATCCGGGTTATATACATCCGCGCCGTCAATAAGATAAAGGTTCTGATCCGGTGTTCCGCCCCGCACATAAAGCGCCGAGGAAAAATCGGAAAGAGCCGTGATACCGGGCATTGTCTGCAAAGCACGCAGCAAATCGGCTTCAATAACCTTGGGGATACTGTTTATTTCCCGTGAAGACATACTGAATTTTGAAACGGGCTTGTTGTAGAGTTTCGAGGCAAAATCTTCTTTTTCACCGGAAATAATAACCTCGTTAACACGCAGGTCCGAAGGCTCAAGTTGAATAGACATTGGTGATTGGGATTCTTTTTTTGTATCGACTTCGATGCTAATTGTTTTGTAGCCCATGTAACTAACTTTTAGGGTATGTTTTCCGGGAGAAATGTTGTTAATGACAAAGTAACCGCTGTTATTGCTGCTGCTCCCGGCATTTTCCCCGGGGATAAAGATGGTAGCACCAATTAATGCTTCACCATTACTGTGGTCATAAACAAAACCGCTTACCGCCGTTTTTCCTGCTTTTTGCGCGTGCAGATTTTGAGATATTGCACCGAGAAGCAAAAAGAGCCCGAAGATAATGATATTGTGTTTTTTCATATTGATTCGCTTGTGATAATGTAGATTATTTAGATATCTTGTATTAAAATCTCAGCTTTAATACACAGCAAATTTATGCAGGTTTTCAAATCCGGATTCATGTTAAAAATTGAACGGTTCAAAATTCAGGCTGAACTGTTTTATAATGTGGTGAATTGTATTGCAAAGAAAATACTGTAACATATTGTTTTTGTTATAATGCTGTGCCGCTGACGCTATTTAACATCAGAAATAGAATTTTCCACCATAATTTTGCCCGCTGTGGTTTAAGAGAACAATTAAAATAATTTGCTTAAGAATATTCGGTTTTTTCAATTCTCCAATGAGTAGTTACAAAATATTTTTAATACGCAAAGGTTTGCAGGCATAGAAAAAACAGATTAGGCACTGCCGATCCTTAAGCTACATACTGAAACACAGAAATGATAAGCAGATAATTAGCATAATTGTCAGCCGGGAAGTATCTTTGTGTTGTTCTTTAAGCCTTTTGGCAATAACTTTTTACAGGTAAAATGCATTACCGAACATATTTTAACAACTTATTTTACTGCTGACAGTTTCAGTTTTTTTGGATTTTCTATGCACCATTTTTATAAAAACACGTCCCGGATGTTTATTCTGCTCATTTATTTACTGGCGTATAATGCCGGTACTGCACAGGCACAGGAGAAATTCACTCTTCATTGGGGCAGCGAAACTACGCTTATCGCTGGTGGAACCGCGGCTCTTGGCTTGGGATATTTTCTTGTCAACCGTATAGAGCCATTGCAGGCGGATGCCGTAATGGTAATGAACCGGAATGCCGTAAACCTGTATGACCGGGAAGCCACCTATAATTTTTCGCGAAGGCTCGCGGATATAAGTGATATTGCCCTTGTTGGTGTTGCGGCAGCCCCGCTGTTTTTGTTAACCGGAAAAAATATGCGTAGTGATTGGCTTGAAATAGGAACCATGTATAGCGAAGCAGCATTGCTGACAACAGCACTAGTTACTATATCTAAAGGAGTGTTTAAACGGAACAGGCCATTCGTGTATAATCCGGCTGCCCCGCTCGATCTGAAACTGGAAAAAGATGCGCGGCAGTCTTTTTTTTCGGGGCATACGGCAATTACATTCGCTGCAGCTTCCTTTTTTTCAACAGTGTATGAAAAATATTATCCATCATCTTCGGTACGCCCGTATATTTCGGGGGCGGTATTTGGAGCCGCGGCTCTTACGGGCTATTTGCGGTATCAGTCAGGCAAACATTATCAAACAGATATATTTACCGGGGCAGTTATCGGTACTGCAATAGGCTATCTTGTTCCCGCGATGCATGCATCCAAAGCAGAAGCTGAAGAGGTGCCGTTTACTTTAACACCCGGCGCATCGGTTATCTCCCTGTCAATAGCGCTATAAACCCCTTGAAAAAGATAAATGAAGTTTAATCCGTTTCGTAACCACTCAACTTGTGTAAAATAAAGTTGAGTTTAGACGGTTAACAAAAATTAGCCGCTTAAGAAGTACAGCGAAATTTTTATGCCCTAACCTCAGACTTTAGTCTGAGGTTTAAATAACCAACAAACAACCGGCTTTAGCCACTAAATTTTGCTTTATAATTTTAAATCAATATCCAGTGGCTTGGCATCCACCCATTTGGGGAAAGCCTGTGGTTAGATGGGTTGGGATGCCTCAGACTAAAGTCTGAGGTTAGGAGATGAGAATTATTAAAGATATGAGTTGAGTAGTTACTCCGTTTCTTCGTCTTCTGTTTTTTCAAGCAGTGGCTTTATTAGTTCGGCAGCATCATTATAATCCTTTTCAAAAACCCAAAAGACAGCTTCGGCAAAGTTATGCATGAGAACCATGTTCTCGCCTGTTAAAAAAAATTTTATTCCCGAGCCTTCAAGGATTGATTTAATGGCATGAATGAGTTGAATATCCCGTGTTTGACAAAGGGACATAGTTTCTTCATCAGCCAAAGGTTCATTTTCGGAGTTATCCGTTTGCTGCTCTGCTGCAGGTTGCTGCAGTTTACCTACCAACCGGGTATTGCAGTCGGTGCATACAAAAAAACCTTCCCGGAACTCAGTACCACATTGAGGGCAAACCATATTAGTCTCTGTTTATGTTGTTCTTCTAAGTTCTAAACTATAATCGGCAATGCTGTGCAGCAAGTCCGGAATTTCATCAAAATCGTCCACCCAGATAACGTTTAACCCCAGCTCGTTTGCATCCTGCTCTTCGAGTAAAAAAGCCAGCTCATCAACGGTGTCATTTTTCGGGTTTGAATTTGGTGTTTTCTTAATAACATAGTGGTTTAGTGCCCTTGTCGGGTTTTTCCTGTTAGCCACATCTAAAAGCCGCCTCAAGTTAGGGTCGGATAAACTGAGACCGATAAGAAGGCACGTGTTCTGGCTTAGTTTGTTCAATTGTATCAGGTTCGACCAACTGAACGGGTCGGTAAACTGTGTGTGATAAGCATCTTCGCTAAATACGATTTCAGAGGCTTGGGGAATCTTTCCCTTGCGGGGCAAATATCCATGCACGTGATACACAGGCAGCTCGTTTGTGGCATTACGCAAACCTTCCGAATAAATCGATTTGTGTTTTATGTTATTCCTTGTCAGGTTCTCTTCTATCAATCCATCGAAGTTAAAAGTAATAATCGAGTCAAGCGGCTTTCCATCGCGCTGCGGCCGTGCAAGATTAACTATTGCATCAATGGTCTGGCACGTCAGGGGGTTATCGGCATAGAGCGCGTTACGCAGTTCGGGCAAAAAGTCGTTACCCAGATTAGTTTTAAGATATTTGCCAATGATAAGCGCCGTGGAGCCATACCGCTGCCGAAACTCATCGGCATTTGGTTTTTTCAGGTGGCTTTTCTTGCCTGCGGAAATTTTATTTAGCATGGTTTCGAGTAAACGGAGCAGCAGCAACTCCCATGAAGGAATACCGGCACCGATTGACACTCCCGCGCCACCCATTAAAGTAAGCCTGCCGGCACGGAGTGACTGCGCAAGGGTAAACAAAGCGCGCTCGTAGGTGCGTTTTTTTGCCTTCCCCTTTTTTGCTTTCTCGGGTGGTGTTTCATCGGAAAGCGTGCTGAGTATCTGCTGGATGCCCTTTTCAAAATCACTCGTTAAATCAAGATACTGATACTTTGCAAGGTAATGCGGCACGGTACTTTTATCAACAAGAACAGGCAGTATCCTGCTTTGCTTGCTTGATATGTCCCCGAAGGCGGCAGCCGAAAATTCGTTCATCAACGATTTTGACTGCAGAAAGTATTGGCTGACGATAACAATTAATGTATCGGTAACTTTTATGCTCTCGTTTATTTTTGCAAGCAGGTTGTCTCCCGCGCGCAGCCGCCACACATCATATTCCACTTCATACCCCGCCTGTTTCAGGCGTTCTGCAATCATGTCCGCGTAGCGTTTATCCTGCTGACTATAGCTGATAAATATCTTCATTACCAAATTCCATCGTTTTACTCCCGAAAGATATTACATTACCATGTAAGAGCAATAATTGCCGCATTGTTTTAGAATAATAAACCAGCGCATTTATACACTGGAAGTGCCAGAAACGAATATTTGCAAATGCTCAAGTCTTGATGGAATCCCTTCAATTATAATTCATTGCCTTTAAAGGAGCCATGTTCGACCACCAATGCGGTTAGAAATGAATTAACATCATTCTATCACTATTGTTTCTTCAAAACTTCATGCTTCTGTTACATTTAACAAACAGAAAATCCGAATTGCGTAATACAGCGCCCCAGCGGGGTGCACCATTTCCATACGTAAAATACTTTGATTTTCATATAAAGTTTTTCGCTTCTTATACGGGTTACCCCTACGGGGCAATGCTTTCGGAGTGCTGGATTTTCTACATACAGAAAACCCCTACGGGGCTTTGAGCGGCACATATAGCGACGGTAGTAGGATTTTTAAATTCACACTGGGCACTTTTTCTTATCGTCTTCATTTAACCACATATTTATCAATAGAATTCTAATCCGACTATAGTTTGTATCCATTCGGGGCAGTGGAAATCAACTCTTTCGTGAAGAAACCATCATTTGATCTTTTACTGGAAAATGCTCCTACTCTTTATAAATAACCAAAAGAAAAAAATTTTCACATTTGAGATTGATTTAATTGTTTATGAAATAACGCATAATTATTACATCACCGCTCTTTCGGTTAAACTCAATGTTCCCATGCTTGTATCAAGCTCAGCTTTTATACCGTAGGGCAGCATTAACTTGTTTTCAACGTGACCGAATGACAGGCCATAGATAACAGGCACGTTTAAATGATATAAGCGGTCCATGAGAATTTCAATGAGGGTAAAAGAATTGCCGATACCCGATTCTTTTTCTTTCGGCTGGCAATTCTTAAAAATGCCCATTGCTATGCCTGCTATGCCCTCAAACTTACCGGCTTGAATCATTTGTGTTAACATGCGGTCGATTCTGTATGGTTCTTCCCCGACTTCCTCAAGATAGACCATGCATCCCTTGTAAGAAACATCGAATGCGGTTCCTATCAGCGAAGCAACGATTGACAAATTACCGCCAACCAGTTTCCCCTCGGCTTTGCCGCTGCGTATTGTTGTTAACAGATGCTCGGGTTTATCGCCATCCGATTGAGCCTTTACAAAAACAGTACGCTCCCGCGGTGTAACCACTACCCGCAAAAAATTATCGACACTAAACTCGTTATAAGTGGAAGTTCCCACCGGACCGTGAAACGAGACAAGTCCCGCGTGTTTATACAAGGCGGCATGTAAAGCGGTTATATCGCTATAACCGATAAGGGCTTTCGGGTTGTTGCGGATAACGGTATAATCCAACATGGGCAGTATTCGCGCTGCTCCATAACCACCGCGGATACACATAATTGCATGCACATTCGTATCGGCAAACATTGCCATGAGCGATTGAGCGCGGTCTTTATCGGTACCGGCAAAATATCCATTGCGGTTCAGGGTGCTTGGATCGGTTTTGACCTTAAACCCCAACTTTGTCAGGCTGTCAACGGATTCCTGCATTTCTTCACCGGTAATAAATCCGGCCGGAGCAACCAGCCCGATGGTATCCCCAAACCGCAGCCGGTTTGGTTTTATGATAGGAAGATTGTCATCTGCCAAACCTGATGCAGACATACTGCCCGGCATTAAAGCCAGCAAAGCAGCAGAAGTAATAAATTCGGAACGATTCATGAGTAATTATGAGTTTTGAGTTATGAATTATGAGTACTTGAAACAGCAGGATGCCCAATTTTCCTGCGATTCATTCTACATTAAGCAATTATGAGTTATGAGCCAGCTTGTAATCCGCCTATAGTAAACATTCGGGCAAGGACTTAGTCAGTTTGAATTATTCCATAAACAATTATATCAATCTCAAATGCGAAAAGTTTTTTTCATGTGAGATTAATTATAAAGAGTTAACGTAAATGTTTGCAACATAGCTAAGAGTTGAGGTGAAAAAAAAAATCTTTTTCAGATGCCCCAACGGGGCTAATCCGCCGCGGTGGATGAGTAACCGTGGGTGAAACCCACGGAGAATGTAAAGACAAATAACAACCGTCCCTGAAGGGGCGAACCTCAATGTTGAATTGCAACAATTTCTATTTTCTGATATTTCTTACAAATGCTCACGTCATTTTCGAACAGGTAAAGGTATCTATTAATCAACACAAGGTTCGCCCTGTTCGGGGACGGAAAATGTGTCTGTTTCTGTTCCGCGGGTAAGGAACCCGTGGTTACTCATCCGCCGCGGCGGATTAGCCCCACTGGGACATTAGAAGTATAACTAATTATAATCCATTTTTGATTTGAGCAGTTGCAAATATTCGCTTCTGGCTATGCCAGCGTATGAGTTATGAAATATTAGTGTATTTAACAACAGAATAACTATGTTTTTTGCAGCTCACTATTCATTATTAATTATTCATTCTTCATTACTTAACCTTGTAGTTGTGTTTCTTAAACACCTTGGTGCAGTGTCCCATGAACCAGTCCTGCGAATTGAGCGGTTTTTGGTCTTCTTCTTTTTCTATGTGGGAATAAACACCATCGGGCTGCAGGATGTGCGCTTTCTGGTTATCGAGCAAATACACTTTTAAGACAATGTTTATTAACTGCCGCTTCGTTTCGCGGTCAAGCACCGGGAAAGCAATCTCCACTCTGCGGTCAAGATTTCTCTGCATCATATCGGCACTTGTCAGAAAAACATCCTCGCTGCCGTCGTTGTAAAAATATAGTATCCGGCTATGTTCAAGAAAACGTCCAACGATACTACGGACACGGATGTTATCACTTAACCCCGGTTTGCCAGCTATAAGAGAACAAATACCGCGTATAATCAGGTCAACCTGCACACCTACGGCTGATGCTTCGTATAAAAGACTGATAATCACCGGATCCACGAGCGCATTCATTTTCATGATAATGCGGCCTGTTTTACCCTCCCGCGCGTTGTGTATTTCTCTTAGGATGAGTTCGGAAACCGATTCTCTGAGATTAATAGGAGCAACAAACAGTTTGTTAAATTCGCTCTGTTTCGAGTATCCGGTAAGATAATTAAAAATATTGGTGACATCATCACATATTTCAGGATTTGTGGTAAACAATCCCATATCCGTGTAGATTTTTGCTGTTGCCGCATTATAGTTGCCTGTCGCAACATGCACGTATCTCCGCAAACCGTCCAATTCCCTGCGAACTACCAATGTCATTTTAGCATGGGTTTTTAATCCCACCAAACCATATACAACATGGGCACCCACTTTTTCAAGTTCCCTTGCCCAGAAAATATTGTTTTCTTCATCAAAGCGGGCCTTCAGTTCAACTAACACGGCAACCTGTTTCCCCCGTTCAGCAGCTTCTATAAGATACTTTACTACCGGGCTGTTAGGCCCAACACGGTAAAGGGTTTGTTTTATTGCCAGTACATCGGGATCCATCGAAGCCTGTTTGATAAATTCAATAACCGGAGAAAACGAGTCGTAAGGATGATGCAGCATAACATCACGTTCGCGTATTGTCGAAAAGAAATCATCTTCTGCCTCAAATACTTTTGGCACTACCGGCAGGAAAGGTTTTTCCTTTAACTGATGAAGCGGCAGCCCGTATAATAAAATAACATTGCTTAAGGCCAGCGGCCCGTCAATAATGTTCACATCATCACGGGTAATCTCAAGATTTTCGATAAGAGTATTGATAAGATACTCGGGCATCTCTTTTTCAACTTCCAGGCGGACAACACTGCCAAACTTGCGCTGCCTGATGTTTTCTTCAATAACAGTAAGTAAGTCATCGGCTTCATCTTCTTGTATCTCGATGTCGCAATCTCTGGTGATACGAAAACGGTGAGCCCTGATAACTTCCATTTTCGGAAACAGAAGCTGCAGGTTCATTTTTATTACATCACCCAGCCATATAAATTTGAATGGCCCTTCGAGACTGTTATTTTTTCCTGACGGGCTTAACGTATCAAAGCGCAGTAAGCGCGGGAGTGAATTTGGCACTTTAACCCGTGCAAAATGTTCTTCGCCTTTTGGGCTGCGGACTTGTATTGCAAGGCTGAGTGAAAGATTTGATATATATGGGAATGGCCGGCCCGGATCGAATGCCAATGGGGTTAATACGGGAAAAATTTCCCGTTTAAAATAATCATTCAGTGAAGCCCTGTCTTCTTCTTCCAAATCATCTTTCGTGTAAATAAACACGCCGTTATTGCGTAATTCAGGGACAATAGTGTATTTCCACAGGCTTTGGCACTCCTCTATCATCGGGCGCAGGTTCCTATCCACGATCTTCATTTGTTCTATCGGGGTCAGTCCATCTATTGTAGGTTCTGAAAAGCCTGCGTGTATTTGCTCTTTAATACCCGAAAGCCGGATCATGTAAAATTCGTCAAGGTTCGATGAAAAGATTGACAAGAATTTAATCTTTTCAAGCAGCGGCAGTTCAGGGTTTAGTGCTTCTTCAAGCACGCGCTTGTTAAATTCTATCCAGCTTGTTTCGCGGTTGATAAAATTTGCAGGGTTATTATATTTTTTAGTTATTTCTTTTACTGACATAATTTTTTGCGTTGATACATAAAACCGAATAAGCTAATAATATACTAAAATATTACTATAATATATATGATTAACACCAATTATCGGGGGGAACGCGGTTCAATAACCAAGGTAAAATAATTGTCTGGAAAAATTAATGTTTACAATTCAAATCATTTGGTTTTATTATTTGCCAGAAGGGGTGACGATTTAGGAAATTGTCTGAACCATGATTCCAATACAACGCTTGCCGAAGTAGTAATAAAAGGCTAACCTTGTGGTAAGCAAAAGTTCCTCGCTACACTTAACCGCAAAGGCGCAAAGTGAGCGCAAAGATAGCTACAAAGAAAACTTAATTCTTCGCGAACAACTCATTTTGCTAAATTTTTAACGAGTTAGATGGAATTTACAGGATTTGCAGGATTAACAGGAAAAAAATTTAGGGATGAATTGTTTGCCGGTTTGGAATATATCCGAATTAAAATTCTGAAAATCCTGTTAATCCTGAAAATCACGGTTCAGACAGTTATTCATGGTTGTATAAAGCAACAACTAGAGCAACCCCCAGTGGGTACATCCCTACGGAACGCCATCAGCCTCGTTCCGGTGTGTTACAAATAGACCACCCTTACATGGCGGAAAGAGTGGCTCTGGTTAACAATAATTTGGGGATTGTGGTAACAATCTTTAATTCTGTATAGTCTGGTCAAAGGGAAGGGAAATAACAAAGCTTGCCCCTGCCTGTTCTGTTTGCTTCAGGGTAATTGTGCCCCCTAAGCTTTCAACAAAACGCTTGGAGAGTTTTAACCCAAGACCCATACCAGCCGATTTGGTGGTGAAATTCGATTCGAATATTTTCTGCTCATTGCCGGGAGTAATGCCATGCCCGTCATCGGTTATAGTAATTTTTATTCCGCCAGCCGTTTCAACGTTAATGGTAATTTGTGCTGCGCCTGCCTGTATAGAGTTCCTGAAAAAATTGATAAACATCCGTCTGAAATGAGAAGCATCACCAAGCAGTATAAGACTTGTGAGAGTATTTTCTTGAAATTGTATCGCTATCTTCTCGTTCTGGAACAGGGTTACACTCTCAAGAATAATGGGAATAATATCAATCTTTTCAATGTTCATTACCGGCATGCGGGCAAAGTGTGAAAATTCCGATGCTATCGCGTTAAGTGTCTCTATCTGATGTAAAACAGTTGCCGACACTTTCTCAAAAATCATGTCGAACTTCGGCGACTTATCTTTATATGCCGCGACTAGCTGCTGCATGGTAAGTTTCATCGGCGTTAGCGGATTTTTAATCTCGTGTGCTACCTGCCTTGCAAATTCTTTCCACGCTGCTTCACGCTCCAGATTGGCTAGCTCTGCCTGATTGCGCTGCAGTTCATCGGTCATGGTATTAAAGCCGTTCATTAATTCTTTCATTTCACCATACGCGGTGTTGGGCAGTTTAACACTTAAATCGCCATGGGCAACAGACCGCGTTGCTAACGTTAATTGCTTAACCGGTGATGCGATACGGTTGGCAATAACACTGCTAAAACCGATAACGATAATAACCGCGAGCGAATAAATGCCGAACAGAAAAACATCAACCTCAACGGGAGAGTACTGTCCCGGTACCGGATTGATGAGGCTGTTGGCCTCGACAATATACACCCGGCCGTTGTTCTTAATTTTTTTATACAGCGAGAAGTATTCTTTACCGCCATACTCACCGGAAGAAAAATATTCCTTCAGACCCGACTTGTTCATATTGTAGTCTGCATCATACGGTAAAAACGCGGGTAAAATTCCGGTTGAATATAAATAGGGCATTGCCGATGAAGTCAGCTTATTAGCTTCGTACACGTTGCAATAGATACCGCTTTTTTCAAGAACGATTTTAGCGCTTTGCTCTTTAAGCAGGTGTAACGGCAACTGTGCCGTCTGCTTTTCAACGGCCGCCATGTTGGCTTGCAGCGCGGCGCGGATTGATATTTTTGATTTTTCATACGTCGCGTAACGGTTAAACACAGCCAAAGCAATTACCGGAACAATTGAAACCAGCAGGAAGCCCGACAGAAGCTGCATCCTGAAGGTGATAAACAACGAGCGCCTGCGGAATATGGTTATAAGGCTGCTGCACCCGGCTATAACAAAAATGATGAACGCGTGCACGGTAAACAATTTGAAAAAATTAAAAAAGCTCCATTCGAGTTTCTTTTCTTTTAACGCGACTGCTATGAGAGAGCCTTCTTTTCCATCGTTAGTTTGCTGCGCGTAAACAACATAATTTTCATCATTAAAAATGAACTCCGTCCAAACTTCGCCCTGCCCCTTAACCGTACCCGCGTGCAGCGCTTCTACCTGCAAAAGCGTGGGATAGAAATCGCCCGATATATTCTCAGCGTCCCCGTCCTTAACAGAAAAAATGTTCAAGTCAGCCGGAGAGAGCAGGTTGTTTATTAACGGTGGAGAACTTTTGAACAAGTCTGAAACATTCTGCTCGATGAGCATACCTTGTTTGTATGCAATTGAAACAAGCAGGTAGCCTAAAAGTACGCCATCATCGGTTACCGGAGCGATACCTGAAATATTTATTGAGCCATTGTTATTATTAATGCCTGTCGGCTCAATGATAGTGTTCCTGCCTGCAAGAGCTACAAATTTTTTTGGTACCTGTTGCATGGCTGAATCGCCGGTTGAAAAGCTGCCAACGACATCTTTGCTGCGGTCAAGCAGCCACAGCGAAGATTGCACACGTTCCTGTTTGAGGGCTGAGGCATTCCATATCAGGTATGTCTCGGCGTCAAGTGCCTTGCCTTTGTTGTTTAGTGCATCGGCAAGCTCTGCATTATTTTCTGCACGGCTGAGCGCCTCAACAGCAAGAAATTGCAAGAACTCCATTCCCGGGCGGTTTATCTCGGCAATGGTTGTCTTTAGCGAGTCCCGCTCCAGACCGCTGTTAAAATAATTCAGCAGGGCAACACCAATAACCGAACCGAACAGCCCGCAGATTAGTACCATTTGCAGCAGTGCCAAGTGCCTGTTTACCGATACATAAAAAAGCACATGCAGTAAAAAGATAAACACCGCGAACACCGGGTACGTTATTAACGGCTCGTTCTGCACTTTAATAAATATCGCGCCGAGTGAAAGTGAAATGATAAACTCGAAGAACACGAACCAAAGGATACTCCCTTTTTGTGATGACGGGGCGAACCGCAGATGTATCCTGAATATTACCGCGAGCAACAGTAATACCGCGGTAACAAGAATCAATACCCCGGTTATCATTATCAGTTGCGGCAGCGAAGGGATAATTACCGGCTCGTTAAAATATCTAAATGTCGAATCGTTAATAACACTTTTAACCGATGCTGCAATGCCGCGCAGGGAGGCAAAAACAACAAGCAGGTAAAGTGGGATAGCACTGTAAAATATATAGCCTGCCCGTTTGAACAAGTGCGGCTTGTACCCGTCTATCAATTTACCAAAACTAAAAAAAGCGTAAACCGAACAAATAAAGAAAAAGGAAGTTGTAATAAAAAATTCAACCGGGGACTTTACTATACCGCCGCCAAGCTGCGACGCGAAACCAGCGGGCTCAATCAATTCACCGGTAAACAGTGAAGAAGGAAAATTAAGCTTAAATAATAAAACACGGAAAACCACGAAGTAGATAGTATATAAAAACGGCTTTAATACAGGATAGCGGAAGGATTTAAAATCGCCCGACATGGCGAATCCCATCAGGATAAAACCGGCAACAATCAGTATCCCCTGCATATTTGCCGTGGTTTTTGCAAGCGCCTCAATGTCGTTATTAATCGAAATACGCTTCGAGGTAATTTGCCCGACTTTATTACCTGATTCATTTTCAAGCGGAGTAACAAAATATCTTCCATCGCGGGTAGGCTGCTTGTACGGCGTGTAGTCGATTATTATTTCAGTAGTAAATTTATCTTCAAGGAAAGCCTGAAAGGATACACTGCTTAACTCTTTGTTTTCCTGTATGCTTTTTTCTTCAAAAAGCAGACCGGTTACTAGGAGCAGAGTATCTTTTTCAAACACTTTTTTGGTGGCGGCAAGCCCGTAAACACGCAGCGGTGAACGGTAAAAAAAGAACCTTCCATCGGTATATGCTGCGTCAGCTTCCTTCAGCAGAGGCGCATCTATTTGCCATGCAACTATACTATCCTTCTGTAACACTTCATAGCAGATCCCTTTTTCTTCCGATGTACCCCACAGCTTTTGACCGGCAGTTTTTCTTTTCTGTATCGCTCGTGTGTAGGCCCCGGTAAACCGCTTGTGCTTTTGTAACAATAGCTGCTCGCGCTCTTTGAACAAGGCTTTAATTTCTCCAGCGGTTTCGTTGTTCCGCGCATCCATAATAGTCTGGCTGTGTTCCTTTTTCGAGGCAATCATGCGGCTGGAAATAATACCGAGTAAAAAAATGGAAAAGACGATAAAGACGGCTGCAAGTGTATAACGCCTTGTGCCGCGTAGCAGGTAACGGAAATTTATCATCGTATGGTAAATTGTGAAATGAACCACTTGTTGTTAGAGAACCTGAGGGAAATAAAAACCTGTGAAGTACCCCGCTTGTTTTTCATCTCGTAGGTATAAACACCGGTAGAGTAAGGAGACTGCGTGGTGTTGATGGTGGTAAATTTAAATTGTACCGGCTGATGAAGTTTTAAGTAATTCTGTAAAATGTAAAAGGCTTGGCTGGCGCTGCAATAGCCATTATATCCGCCTGATAAGCTCAGGTATGCCTGATTCGAAAAATAGTCCGCGAATCCTGAAATATCCCCGCTTGACATCCCCTGCTCGATTGAAGCAAAAACCTGTTCCGCCGCAGGCGGCTGCTGGCTTTGTAAAGCCGGAACCGCCCAAAGCGAAACACTAAACAACTCAACAACAAACATCCATAAAAAAAATTTACTTTTCATTTTATTCTGCGATAACTCTAACGCGCCTTTTTAATTTTTTATCTTTTTCCGGTTCTGTATTTTTTTGCTTGGAAAATCCGGAAGATTTTATTTTGCAAATTACGCTATTTTCAGTTATCAAAAAACGTTCTTATCAGCGGCTGTGAACTGCGGCTTCTGCAGTCCGCGTTCCATTTTTTGATCCGGGTTTCATTACCGGTTCGCCTTCTATCAGTTGATAAGCCCAGTCAAAAACAACTCTGTCCTGTGTTATTGAACGGACGCGTACTTTTGCATAGTGGTTATCCCAAGTCCAAATAACATAGGTGTGGCCGGTTCTAACAAGTGCGTCTTTGGTAGAAGACCACCCGGTTTCAGGTGCATAGGTTATGTCATAGATATCACGGGTTGATCCCATGTCCTGTATATCGGTATCGGTACTTACAACCAAATAGTATTTCCCCTGGTAAATTTCAAAATAGAAGTCACAGCTTGTACTCAGGTAATTAACAACGCTATAGTTCGAAAAATCGTAGCCTGCATTATTAGGTGACACGTTAAAATCCGTTAAGCTTACATTAAACCCTTCAGGTCTAGGAGCCGCGTAAACATTTTCATAGCTCAGCCCGCTTTCGTTACCGTCATAATCAAACGCGGTAATGGCGTAATAGTATCTTCTCCCGTTACGGATATAGTTATCATTAAAATACGTACTGCGGGTAGTGGCAATTAGGGTGTATTTGCCTTTGTAGCTGTCACTAACATAAACATTATAGCCGTCAAGATCATTTTCACGGTTCGATATCCAGCTTACTTCCGCGTACTGGTCACCGGTAAGCACCATCACGTTCCTGGGTACTGCTGGAGGAGTGTAATCCGGTGAAAACAAATGATCTTTTTCATCACATCCCGTAAAAAACAGGATCGAAATAAAACCGAGTGTTAATAAGAGCTTTTTCATGGATGTATCCTTTTAAATATTGTTACATCCTTAGTATTGCAACTGCTGTGCCATTTATATAACCCCTTTATATACTATTAACAGTCTTTTTTGCAAGCCGTTACGGCAAAATTGGACTAATTATCTAACATTGTGTCCAGTAAATAGTACACAAACAGTTGGTATCGAGCAGCAGGAAAATGACCCGTACTTGTTGACTATTTATATGTGGAAAAACTATCGGCAGAGTTTGGGAGCCATCAAGCGGTGCCGGGCGGCTGTAATTTTTTTCAGGAGAGTTTTCCTTAATCTTTAATAGTTTGTTTGGCTTGCAAAGCACAAACAAAAAATAGCAAAAAATAGCGTGACTAAGGCAGAAGCGAATTCTCTCTTTTTTGCGTACCTTTGTGTTTTACTTTGCACCATTGCGGTTTTATTATAATTAACAGCAAAGTACGCGAGTTGAAACAGCAGCAATGGACATTTTTCAAAAGATTATCAGGCACAATGTTATGAAAAAAATACTCATCATCTTTACCGGCGGCACATTTTCTATGAAGATAGACACGGCAACCGGTGCCGCGGTACCGCACTTCTCGGGTAACGAGCTTATAGAGCTTATTCCACAGGCAAAAAACCTCGCGGAAGTTGAAGTGTATGATTTTGGCAAGTATCCCGGCCCGCACATGGTACCGCCCCTGATGCTTACCCTTGCAAACAAAGTCGAAGAATTTTTAGCAGCCGGAATTTACCACGGCATTGTAATTACGCATGGCACAGACACCCTTGAAGAAACAGCATATTTTTTAGACCTTGCCGTGCAGACTGATGTTCCCATCGTCCTTACCGGATCGATGAAAAACAGTTCCGAACCGGACTGGGACGGGCCCCGCAACCTGATGGACTCCATTCATATTTGCCTGAGCCAGAACAGCCGTGGTATTGGCGTGCTGGTTTGTTTAAATGGAGAAATAAACGCGGCAAGCGAAGTAACAAAAACCCATACAGAGGACATTGAAACCTTTGCCAGCCTCGATTTTGGTTCCTTGGGCTTTGTACAAAAAGGCAAGATAATCTACAACCGTCTTCCACGGAGGCTTGAGTCTTACCCGGTAACGGTTATCAATCCCAATGTTGACCTGATAAAATGTTATGCCGGAATGGATGCGAAGTTTTTCCGTTTTGCCGTTGACAGCGGTGCCGAAGGGCTGGTAGTTGAGGCTATGGGTGTTGGCAACGTACCCCCTCCTGCCTTTGAGGGAATAAAGTACGCCATTGAAAAGAATGTGCCTGTTGTTCTTGTCAGCCGCTGCCCCGCCGGTGAAACGCTGGACATTTACGGCTACCCTGGTGCCGGCAAGTGGCTGCACAAGCTCGGGGTAATGTTTTCTGATTATCTGAATGGGCAAAAAGCACGTATTAAGCTTATAATCGCGCTGGGCATAACAACCGATAAAAAAGAATTGAAGCACATGTTTGAGGAGTAAACTGGAGTATTCTCTTTTTATAGATTTTCCCAATATGACATATAAAAAATTAGCGGCAGGTCTTTTAACCTGCCGCACTATCTCCACTACTTGAAATACGCCTTCATCGGTTTGAAGTAAAACTCTTTCCAGCCCTTTTTGTAGGCCTCACCCGAGCCATCGGGAATATCCGTGTGTGATACGGTGACTTTTGTTCCCTTTTCAACACTCTCCAAAGTAACGGTCAGGGTCGAGTCTTGTGCTTTTTTCGGGAATTCGGTTGAGCGCCAGCTTTGCACGATTTCTGTAAACGGTGTCAGCTTTACATTAATGCCGCTTATATAGCCATCACCTGCAGTGAATGGTTTTCCCTTTTGCTTCGATGCCGTTGCCTTGTCGCCCGTCATGGCAGTGTGTTCTTTACTCTTCAACCATGCAGTGTAAATACGCTCTGCACTAACCGGAAATGTTGCGGATACTTTAATTTTTTCGGACATGTTTTATTTCCTTTAATTAAAATTGGGTTTTAACAAAATATAATATTACCCGTTCAAACGCAATTTTTACAAATATTCAGCAGGATGTTCCGGTATGGGAAATAATTGAAAAGCAAGATTGGGGGTCTATTATCCAAAAGCGCTGGTAATTTTTTATCTTTTTCAATTTTTCTATTTCTGCCTTAAACTAAAAAATCCATAAATACTCAACTCATATCAATAATAATTTCCATCTCCTAACCTCAGACTTTAGTCTGAGGAATCCCAACCCATCACACCACAGGCTTTCCCCAAAGGGGTGGATGCCAAGCCACTGGATATTGATTTGAGATTATAAAGCTAAATTTAATGGCTAAAGCCTGGTGTTTGTTGGTTATTTAAACCTCAGACTAAAGTCTGAGGTTAGGGGATAATAATTTCTCTGCATTCTTAAGCTGGCAATTTTTGTTAAGCGCCTAAACCCGACTTTGTTTTACATAAGCTGAGTAGTTACAAGAATCCTTTGGCTCTTATTGTTCAACGGGTAATTTTGCCGTGGAGTTTTCATTTGAGCCAATATGAGAAAGTTCTATTTTAACTCTATATAAATTTTTACAATTGCTATTTTTGATAACCCCAAGTTGCCGTAAATTTATACCGAACGTCTAAATTATTATATTATTATCGTGTTTAAAAATTATTAAGAATGTTATGCAATTATCCCAGAGTGACATAGCCAATATTATAGCGGGTATCTCTTTACTTACCTCGAGTGTGCTTATTTATCTGTATTTACGTGAACGGCACATGAATAAAATCACCTTTATTAATGATTATAATAATCAGATACTTAAATGGTATGCTAAGACTATAAAAATACTGCTGAAGCTAAAGCACAACGCGGTGAAAGGTAAAACTGATTTTAACCGCCAGCTTTCCGCCTTGTCTGCACAAATTGAAATAGGAAGGTTTTACTTTCCTAACATTGACAAAAACGACGGCTATGGTGCTGAAAACTCCATAGCCTTCCGCGGGTACAGGAATCTTGCACTCGATTTACTGGTAGCCTCGTACAACCTGTACAATGCCGGAGAGCCGGCAAAACATATCGAGCAGGCTAAACATCTGCATAAATATTTTACATCGATAATTTTTGAAGTTGTCCGGCCACAGGAAAATCTTGACGAGATAAAAAAACTTACCGACCGATACTACACGCAAGAAAAAATGTCAGATGATTTTCATACCCATTTTGCTGACGGCCCGGTTCACCCGGTCTGGAAAAAACTCACCTGATTTGCATGCAGACCCAGCCCCGAAAGAATCAGTTTTTGTGAAAAAATTGTTTAATAAAGTTACTCCGGCAGCCCGTGTAATAGCCATATTGTTGTTTGCTGTTATCACTCCGGTCCTATTATTTTCGGTGTATGAGCTTACAGCTACGAACGAAACTGAACGAATGATGCAGGATGCCTATATCCGGCAGCTTGATGCAATATTGTTTTCAGCAAACCAGTTCGCGAGTGATGCGGTTACAGCCTGGAAGAAAGAGACCGAACAGCTAGCCGGGCAACAGGGCGGCACAACAAAAAACAATTCTTTTTTTGCCGCAAAAAATTCACTATTAGGACTGGTTTATTCAGACAGCACCCTTTCCGGTTTTTCATGGCTGTACAATACGGAAAAAAATCTCCGCCGCCGTGCGAAAGATTCAACTAACGCCCCGCTGGAAAGTATTGGAGCGCTAACTGCTGAAACACAAATTGAAATCAGAGAATCTTCCTATGGCATGCTGCGGCTTTTTACTTTTAGCAGGCAAAAATATTTCAGGACTGAGAGCATACCTGTACTGAACGGGCGTTATATCCTGTTCGCTTTTGTCAGCGAAAGCACGAACAAGTTATGCGGTATGCTGGTTGAACGTGATAACTATATTAAAGAAGTAATACTACCCCGGTTCAGAAGCATCGGCGGCGAGCGGTTTAGCATCGGAGTTATTGATTCATTAAGCGGAAAAGTTCTTTTTTCAACCAAAGCAATGGGTGAAAGCAATTTTAATAAAACCACAGGTTTTTGGATTCTGCCCGATATGAAAATCGGTATACGGCTGGATGGTGTAAACTTGGAGGCGATTAATCAAGAACGGCAAACCTACCTTGTGATTCTTATCCTGATGCTCAACCTGCTTATTATTGCCGCGGTATATTTCGTGTATAGGAGTATCCAAAAGGAAATGGCTCTTGCTTTAATAAAATCTGAGTTTGTCTCGAATGTTTCTCACGAGCTCCGCACCCCGCTGTCACTTATAGGCATGTTTGCAGAAACTCTTGAAAGCGGCAGGGTAAAAACCGAAGAAAAGAAAAAGGAGTATTACGGCATTATCAGCCAGGAAACCAAAAGGCTTAGCCGGATTGTTAATAAGATTCTGAACTTTTCACAAATAGAAGCTGGTGTGCGGAAATATAATTTCGAAAAACATTCGCTTAACGATGTTGCCGGGTCTGTTTTCAACTCTTATCAGTTCCATTTTCAGCAAAAAGATTTTAATGCTTCAATACAATTGTTGCGCGAGGATATCATGGTAACAATGGACAAGGAAGCGGTTACCGAGGCGGTTATTAATCTGCTGGATAATGGAATGAAATACAGCCGGGATACTAAAGAAATTTCTGTAAAAACCGGAGTACGGGGCGGGAACGCATTTATAGCTGTTACAGACAGCGGCATTGGAATTTCTCCGGCAGACAAAGACCGGATATTTGAAAAATTTTTCAGGGTATCCGAAGGCGGCACGCATAATGTAAAAGGCACTGGCCTTGGTTTAAGTATTGTAAAACATATTGCCGAGGCGCATGGCGGTTATATCGGCTTGGAAAGCAAGCCCGGTAATGGCAGCACTTTTACCATCTATCTCTCACTTCAGTAAAACAGAACAACATGGAAGAAACAGAAAGAACTTTGGCATACATTGAACGGTTAACGCTGCGCGAAAACCCGCTCCTGCACGAGATGGAACAGTTTGCCGCCGAACAACGCATCCCGATACTTGATAAGCATGCTGCTGCCGTTCTTGAATGGGCAGCATTATTGAAGGCAGACTGCAATGCCCTTGAAGTTGGCACCGCAATAGGATATTCATCAATACGTATTGCAACAGTTTTACACGGCGGAGCCAATTTGATAACGCTTGAAAAAAGCAGCGAGTCTTATATCTCCGCGCAAAAATACATAGCCCGCTCTTCTGTTGCAGATAAGATATCTGTTGTTTTTGGAGAGGCTGCTGAAACGCTGCCACGGTTTTTACCTGAAAGTTTCGGATTGATATTTCTTGACGCGGATAAAAAAGATTATTGCCCGCTGCTTGAGCCCCTAGTTACCTTGCTGCAGCCTGGCGGCATTATGCTTGTTGATAATCTTTTATGGCACGGCAACACGGTAAAACCGGATGAAGAAATTCAGCCTTCCTGGCTATCCTCGACGCGGTTCGTGCGTGAATTTAATGAACTGTTTTTTAATCATCCGCGGCTCCATGCAATCCTGCTTCCTGTTGGAGATGGGTTGGGACTGGCAATAAAAAAATAATATTCACTTGGGAGGCACTCCTTTTTGCTCACCGCATACAGCAAAAAAAAGACCCGCTTTACACGGGTCTTTTTACACTAAAAATGTTTTTATCTATACTTTCCGGTTTTCGACTTCAGCAATATAGCGTTTTGTGGCCTCGGGCAGCTCTTTCCAAATTCTTATGGCCAGATACATGCCTATTAATGCAAACGGCATTAAAAAGATTGGCCACCAATGCCAATTCCAGCTTGTTAAATAACCAAGACTGAAAGATTGAATGCCTGTGCCGAGATAAACAAAGCCATCAACTATTCCCGATGAAGTTGCCGTTGCTTTTCTTCCGCCGAAATCTGCCGCTGCTGTTCCGGACATGAGCGAGTGTACACCAATAACTGCCATTGATATTAAAACGGCAGCCGAGCCCACGATTACCGGCGAAGATGTGAGGAATATCGCCATTAACAATGCCATGATAAACATAAAGGCCGATAAAAAAACCACCGGGGGAGCACGTCTTGAACGGAAATACTTGTCCGAAATTAAACCGCCCAAAAATCCACCGATAATGCCGAATATACACAATAACAATCCCCAGTTCTCCAGAAAGAACTCGGCACCCGGTTGTTTTACTTCTTTTGCAAAGATAAAATACCATTGCATAATGCCATTCCGCAATACGCCGGAGGTAAGTTCAATAAACGCTATTGTTATCATTAACGGACTGCTGAAAACTCTTTTCAACAACTGCATCGCGGAAAATTCTTCGTCCATTTTACCAGAGGATGCATCGTGTGTGTCGAAGTGAGGAAAATTGGCTTCTTCGGGAGTATCTTTTATCAGCAGCCAGTCCAATAAAGCCCAAACCATCAAAATAACACCGGGTATAAAAAATACGGCCCAAACCGCATCAACCGTATTGGTTTCTACGGCAAAAATACTTTTAACGGCGCTGCTGATCCATGTCTCGGCGGCAGTACCGTTTACCTTAACCATGTTTACAATAGCCTGCCCCCAATCGAAGGCAAAATAGACACCAAAGGAGATGAGCGTTCCGAAAATGGCACCAAACACGCCGCGCTCCCTTACGTGGAACCAGTATGCTTTTACCTTAATAATGGAAACTGCGCCGTAACTTTGGAAATACATGTTGATTGAATATAAAAAGGAAAAGGCAACCACAATATTCATGTGCAGTTTTCCGGTCAATATCAAATACGTTAATATACCAAGTAAAATATTAGCAACAGAGGAGCCAATCGCGGAGATGAGAATACCCTTTTTGCCGCCAATTTTATCGACAAGCGGGCCATTTATCAGGAAAGAAAGAGCGTAGGTGACAGTTCCAGCGGCAAAAATTAATCCGAAGTCTTCCTTCGTCATTAAATTTCCGAGGGCATTTTTTGATACATTAAGGTTATACCTGCCCATGTACAGGAATGCATAGGTCATTCCGAGCGGGAACCAGTTGATGAACCTGCGCATCATGAACCAGTTTCCATGTTTCAGCGGATTGTTATAAAAATAAAGAAATACAATTGCCGCGAGACTGAGCGTAACAACAATGGTTCCCATTTTACTTCCTGTTCCGCTTGAATGTACTATTTTCCCTTGAACTAATTGACTGATACCTAAACGATAGATTTTTCAATGAGCCTCACAAAATGTAAGATTACTGTAAATTTCGGTTGTTGTGGTTTAATTTGAGCGGTATGTCAAAAAAAGACCTAAGAACAGACAATAAATATATTGTTTTGTATTCTTAACGTCAAATTAAGTTATTGTAAAATCTTTTCATGTAGTATGGGTACCGGCTCCAAACCGGTGGGTATTTATACTTCCAAATCACGGCAAAAACTTTAACTGTATATAAAATGGAATGATTTTGCCTTAATAAATTTTCCACAAACCAAGTAGGGGTGTACCCGCAAACGGAGTTGCAATACCACCTTTACTGCTGTTACAACAGGCAACAAGTGGTTATTGATATTACACGCATCGAAGTTGCAATACCACCTTTACTGCTGTTACAACAAGATAACCCAACCCTGGTAAGGCGAAAAAACGCACTTGTTTAACTGCCAATTCCTGTTTCAGCCACTATTTTATACCGTTAACTACTTTTATCCATTCCCTTTAACTATCAATTATTTTTAATGAGTGTTTGTCAAAAATTCTATTAAATTGGGCTTTATTAAAAATAGATTTTGGATTGATTTTATGAAAGACCTGATACAAATAGCAGGCGTAATGGACGCGGCTGAAGCTGCACTGATGATGCAGGCCGGGGTGCATTATCTCGGATTTCCCCTGCGGCTGCCCGTAAACAAAGAAGACCTTACCGAAGATGAAGCTGTAGAAGTAATAAAGGGTATCCGGCTGCCGCACAAAGCCGTTTTGATAACGTACCTGCACAAGGCAGAAGAGATTATTGCTTTTTGCGATAAACTGCATGTTGCGGTTGTGCAATTGCATGGTAGTATTAACAAAGATGAACTCCGCGCACTAAAATCAATTAGACCTGAACTAGAAGTAATAAAAAGCCTGGTTGTACATGGCGATAACTACGGTAATCTGGAGCATATCATCGATGAACTTTCACCGTGGATTGATGCCTATATTACCGACACCTACGACCCAGCTACCGGAGCCTCGGGTGCCACCGGCAAAACACACGACTGGGCAATAAGCAGAAAACTGATCGAAATTTCACCACGGCCCATCATGCTCGCGGGCGGTATCAATCCCGGAAACGTCCGGCGTGCCATACTTGAAACCGCACCTGCCGGGGTGGACGTACATACCGGGGTAGAAGGCCCGGACGGCAGAAAATCACCGGAACGGCTTTACAAATTTGTGCAGGAAGCCAATCTCGCATTTTCCGAATTACCGCGGTAGGGGCAGACATGTTCAAAAGTACTATTTTTTTACTTGTTTTCTGCTCCTTATTTACCCGGGCACAGGAACAGATTGAGAAACCGGAATTCGCCAAATATTATAAGGCAAACGGCGTTGAGGGATGCTTTTTATTATTCGACATGCAGGCTGCCAAAACTTACGTTTACAATAAAAGCAAGGCGGATTCGGGCTTTATCCCCGCTTCGTCATTTAAAATTCTTAACTCCCTTATTTTTCTTGAAACAGGCGTTCTGCCGGATGAAAAACACATCGTGCAGTGGGACAGTGTTAAACGGAGCATAAAACCGTGGAATAAAAGCCAAAACCTCAAAGAGGCATTTGCCAATTCAACAGTTTGGATATATCAAAAATACGCGCGTGAGGTTGGCGAGAAAAAAATGCAGTCGTTTCTGACACGGTCGCATTATGGCAACGAGAATACCGGCGGCGGTATAGACCGGTTTTGGCTCGATGGTAAACTCAGAATCAGCCCCCGTGAGCAAATGGATTTTCTCATCCGTTTTTATAATGAGGAGCTGCCTTTCAGCAAACGGGCTTTTGCCATCGTCAAAGACATTTTTATCTATCAGCAGAGCGACTCGCTGATATACCGCGGCAAAACAGGCTGGGGCACAATTAATGGTGTCGACTATGGCTGGTGGGTGGGTTATATAACCATTTCGGACAGGGTGTACTTTTTTGTTAATTTTGTCGAAAATTACGATGGCGGGAATCAAAAATTTGCCACGGCAAGAAAGATTATTACGGAAGAAATTCTCCGGGAAATGAAAATTATAAAATAAGAGAGAGAGTAGTTTACAGGTGAATTTGTAAAAAGTATTTTACAAGCAGTTAATCTGCAAAACTAACTTTGTACAATTGTATTCTTCATACAGTTAAACTGTAGCAGCACTCCTTTACCGCAAAAATACGTAATCCATAATTTTGCATATTCATCTCCAATGGGTATGTTGTTTTTAATTTTTCAATTAATTCCCTTATTTGCATGAAATACGTTTTGTTAGTTCTTTTGTTCACCGCTTCTGTCTTTGCACAGTATCAGTTACGTTCGCCGTATCTTAAAAACCCTGAGCGCGCCATTGGATACATGGACAGTTGTGCCAAATTCTGGATGAAGGCATACGACGCGCAGCTTGGTGGTTTTTACACCAACATCGATAAATACGGTACTGCCACTGGCACACAAAAAAACATGCAGACACAATCGCGTGATGCTTATGGCATGGTACGCGCGTTTATGGTAACCGGCAATGAAACTTTTTTGCAATACGCGCGCAACGGTTTGCAATTCATGTATCAGCATGCATGGGATAATACAAACGGCGGGTGGTACTGGGAACTTGACAAAAATGGTAATCCAACCGCGAACAACACCAACAAAGATGCATTCCATCAGCACTATGGTTTGCTTGGACCTGTTGCCTACTACGAGGCAACCATGGACACAACACATCTTAACTGGATATTAAAAGGATACAATAATAACGAAACAAAGATGTGGGATAACCGCTCACAATATTTTGGCTATTACGATTATTGTTCATCTAACTGGTCAACTAAAAACGGTAAAAGCTTTAATGCCACTGTTGATGCAATTACAACACATCTGTTAACCATGTACCTTCTGACAGGCAGCGATATCTATAAAAACAAGATGCTGCAAATTACCGACAACATGATTAACCGCCTGGTTGGCAGTATGCCGCAGCAGCAAATCGGGTTTGCAGAAGTTTACGATGCGAACTGGAATGTTAACAACAGCGAAACAATGACCATCATGGGGCATGTGTTAAAAACAGCGTGGTGCCTTGGACGGGTTTATCAGTTAATGCCAAGCGAAACCTATATCCCGGTTATTAAAAAACTTGTTGATAACGTGTATCAGAAAGGATATGATAAACAATACGGCGGGCCGTATAAAGATTATACCCGTACAACGGGTCAAATGCTCATGTGGGGTAATCCGGATACCGCAAAAGCATGGTGGCAGATGGAGCAGGCAGTAACCGGGGGACTAATGACCTACGAGATAACCCAAGATGAGCAGTACCTAAAAATTGCCGATGAGACATTAGACTTTTTTATGAAATATTTTGTTGACCACGTGTATGGTGACGTTTACGAGAACCGCACCCGCCGGGGCGCACAAACTTGGGGCGAAAATAAGGGCAATGGAAATAAGGCAGGGTATCACTCCATTGAGCTTGGCTACTACACTTATCTTTACGGTAACTTTTTTGTGGCAAAAAAACCGGTAACCCTCTATTATTATTTTGCCCCGGCAAGTATTAATAGAACCATTCAATTAAATCCTGTTGAAATTGCATCAGCGAAATATGAAATTAAAGAAGTAACACTTAACGGTACAGCCTTTACCGCGTATGACGCGCAGGCAAAGCAGCTTGCACTCCAAGCCGGAAGCGGCGGTAAATTTAAGGTAACGTTTGCATTAACCTCGGCAGGCACATTGGCAAATAACAATTTGCCTAAAACCACTGAGTTGAAGCAAAATTATCCTAACCCATTCAATGCCTCAACCGTTATTACCTATACATTGCCGCGGCAGGGCGAAGTATCTTTATCCGTTTATGATTTGCTTGGAACAGAAGTAACAAAACTTGTTAATGAAGAGAAGCAAGCCGGTACTCATAAAATTTCGTTTAACGCGGGCAGTTTACCAAGCGGCGTGTATTTTTACCGTTTAAGTACCGGCAGTATGGTACAAACAAAAAAATTCGTTGTGATGAAGTAAATAGAATGCAGGAATGAACGGCAGGATATGGCGCACGTGTTGTGTTAATGAATAATTAAGAATGAATAATAAATAATGAGGGCAAAATTCAAAGTGTAAACTCAAGTTCAGTGTATATAAAATAAACGGTCAAGGCACTAGTGTCTTGGCAGTTTAATTATGAAACAATGCGCTCAATTTAATAAGTTAATTTCTGCCTCATTATACATTTTACATTCTCAATAATACATTGTCACAACACTGGGTTAAGGAAATTATTTATTTAAGCAGCAGCAACATTGCTGTTTGCTATCTGCAAGTGTGCAATAGCCAATGCACTTTATTGTTTCCTTAAACTGTGGTTAACAATCCGTTCAGGTCATTAACAAAAACAGCAATTTCATCTTGTGTAAAGCCTTTATCCGTGCATGCCTTTTCCAAGGTGCCCCACATGGGCTCACCACAGCGCATGCAGCGTATGCCTCTGTCCATCAGATAATTAACTGATGTGGGCAGTATCTGCAGCAAATCCTCGATAAGTGTTTCTTTAGATATCTGTTCCATCTTTATGAGCTTTCTTTTTATCGGGATACAGAAAAACCGAGGCCATTACTGTTCCATAGATTGTTGAGATGTACGGATCACTGGTAATTGCGCATTTACCGCTCGTACAGCCGATAAAATAGTAATACGAGTATCCTAAAACACCACCCAGTACGGGCAGTAAATATTTCCATTTGAATTTTTTTGTAATATCCATTTTGCAATTATGAATTATTAATTATGAATGAGTTTGTGAGATTTTGAGTTTTTAGTGATACCATAAAGTACTTTATTGGCACATAACTAAACACCAGAAATAAGTATTTTCATTTCTCACATTAAAAACAACCGGATTCACCAGAATTTTCATTCTACACCCGCCAGAACGATTCAGTCAGGCAGGTTTTACATTCTACATTCTACATTTTACATTTTAATTGTCTCCCTGTTTGATTCTAGAAACACCGAAGCGGTTCAAGAATAATTGAGCGGTATTCCATAAGTGATTAGATTCATCTTAAATGTGAGGAGTTTTTCTTGTATATGTTCAGCTCATATCTAAAATAATTTCCATCTCCTGACCTCAGACTTTAGAGGCTGGGTTAAAACTCAAATTTTTCAAAAAGATATCTCTATTTTGAACTGAAATCGAAAAATAAAGATGCTTCACAAGGGGTTCTAACGCAGCCTCTGAAATCGGGGGATAAAAAGTACCAAACCAAACGGGCTTCAGCCCAATATTATTGCTGTATTTTGCCTTTAAGTTATACTACACCACCATTCAGGGGCATTAGAAGAAAAATCCTTTTTGACTTGAGCAGTTGTAAATATCAGCTTCTGGTTTTGCCAGCATAGGAATTGTGAATGATGAGTTGCTAATTTGTTCAGTTGTTTAATTATAAAAAGTTAGCGTAAGGTTCCACCACCTATTAATTGGTTGTGCAAAAAGTTAAATTCTTCTTCTAATGCCCCGTTTACTCGGCTGTGCCGCGACGGTGGAAAGCCTCTTTGAGTTTTCTGAAAAAAGTTCAAATCGCTCATGAGTGAAATTTCTCCATCTTAATTCCATCGGGATTCATCCATCCAATATGAAACCTTTGCATTAAAATCAAAATTTAGCAGGGCAGCCTGCAATCTGTTAATTCAAAACAGCATTTTAAGAATCGGTGCGAGGCTCTATGGCAAAATTTTTATAATTTTAGCTTTTCATTATTTGGTTCTTTCTCATGTCCAGAAACCTGACTGCTTTTCTGTTGATTTGTCTATTGTGTTTATCCGGGAACGGCTACCCGCAGCAGGCAATTGATATTAATAAAGTAAAAACAGAACTGCAGGGTACGCTGACGGATTCAGCCCGGTTGGAAAAATTGCAGGATGCTGCCTGGTATTACACCTGGGCTGACACGAGCATAATGCAGGCCTCGGCTTACGCCGAAGAGGCGATTCTTCTTGCAAAAGCAAAAAAAATAAGCATCGGTTATAAACTGTACTGGGTTCATGCTGAAATACTAAACCGGCAAAAAAACTTCCTTGCGGCATACTATGAACTTGCCATGGCCAAGAAAAAATATTATGAATCAACCGCTAAAACAAAACATCTCCGCATTGACTTACTCAGCGCTGAACTGATGACCAACATGGGCGCATTTTACGAGGTAAGAGATACGTATGAAAATATTTTAAGCGGAAAAGTAGAAAATATAAGTGATTCATTAAAAACAGTTGTACATCTTAAACTTGCAGCAACGTATTTTAACTTGAACACCGGACCTATGGCACAAAAACACTATCAGGCAGGTATTGATTTGAGTTTGCAGGGAAATTATCCCGGTGCAGCTGCCGATGGTTATTATGGCCTTGGCAATGTATCGCTGCTCATTGATAGCAACTATACTGCTTCGTTGGGATCATTCAAAAAAAGCCTGCACTTTGCTTTACAGAGCAAAGACTCAACGCGTATCGTTCTTGCCCTCCGCAGGCTGGCATGGAACCATTATATATTGAAAAATTATGACAGTGCTATTTATCATTACAACCGTGTTGTCCCGATAGCTTCAGCCCTGCAGATACAAACAACCGTCGCGAATGCATATTCCAATCTCGGTTCAATTTACCGCGATAAGGGAGATTTTGCTGCTGCTGGAAGATATTTTGAAAAAGGAATCGGCCTGTGTCTTGCAATTAATGATTTGTATGATTTAGGTGCGATTTATTTGGATATGAGCAAAATGTACGAGCGGCAGGGCAACATCACAAAAGCGTATGAATGCTTATTGCTAAACAAGCGGTATAACGATTTGTACATGATCAGGAACCCCTCTTCGGGATATGTTGATGCCCAGGTAAAATACCAGACATTTAAAAAAGAAAGAGATTTAGAAAACCTGTCAAACACCCTGCAGCAGCATCAATTCTTTACGTATGCATTGGCAGCGGCTCTTGTTCTCTTTCTCATCATTGGTATATTGTTATACCGCCAATTCAGGATGAATGCCAAACGTAAAATCAGTGACATGAACCATCAAATCTCCGAAATTACCCAGAAAAACCTGCGACAGCAGATGAACCCGCATTTTATTTTTAACACGCTTAACTCGATTCAGTACTATATGTATCAGCACGATAAAATTGCAACCAATGAATATCTGACAAAATTTTCAAGCCTGATGCGGAAAATACTCGATAATTCGGAACAGACTACCGTATCCATTAAAGAAGAATTGGACGCGCTGCAATTATATCTTGAACTGGAGCAGCTCCGCTTTAAAGATAAATTTAGTTTTATTCTGAAAATTGATGAGAATATTGATACACTTGATTATAAAATTCCGACAATGTTTATACAGCCGTTTGTCGAAAATGCTATCGGCCACGGATTAATGCACCGTGAAACCGGAGGTTTGCTGCAAATACAACTATTGCTCCGGGATGATTTTTTCGAGTGTATTATCGAAGATAACGGCATCGGGCGTGAAGCCTCGAAAGAGATTAACCGGAAAAAGCAGCCGGATCATCAGTCATTGGGAATAAAAATCACACAGTCGAGGCTGAATTTGGTAAATACTTTGTATGGTAAAAGCATGCGCATTGAATACACCGACCTGAAAGCTGCTGATGGAACACCGGCAGGAACAAAAGTTATAATCCATATCCCCATGATGACATGAACACGAAACTTACAACCATTATTGTCGATGATGAAACGGACGCGGTAAATTTTATCCGCTCAATTATAACCGATTACTGCCCTGAGCTTGAAATAATTGCAACAGCCGGTTCGGTTATTGATGCAGTACGGGTTATTACCGAGAAGAAACCCGAACTTGTGTTTCTTGATGTTGAAATGCCGCATGGCAGCGGTTTTGATGTTTTGTCATGTTTCCCTAAAAAAATCTTCGAGGTGATTTTTATAACAGCTTTTAATCACTATGCTATTAAAGCAATTAAATTTAGCGCTGTTGATTATCTGCTTAAGCCCATAAACATTAACGAGTTTGTTGCTGCTGTAAAAAAAGTTGTCGAGAAAAGAGATTCCCTGCATGGGCAAACTTCGGGTTTTACTATGTTACTGGAAAATCTTAAAACAGCTGTCCCTAAAAAACTTGCAATACCAACAAACGACGGGATGGAATATCTTAATACGCCAGATATTATCCGTGTTGAAGCTGAAGGCAGTTATTGCCGTTTTTTTCTGACGGATGGGAGAAAACTTATGGTTTCACGTAACCTTAAAGAATATCAGGAGCTGTTGCATGACCAGGCTTTTTTCCGCACGCATAATTCCCACTTAATCAATCTACATCTCGTCAAAAAATTCATCCGCCATGAAGGGGGCATTGTTGAGATGATCGATTCTTCACAAATTCCTATCTCAAGAGGTAAGCGGGAGTTGTTCTTAACTCAAATGGCAAAAATCTCAAAATAGAAAAACCCCAAAACACTTCTTCTTTCAAATAATCAATTGCGGCAGTTTCCGAAAAACAGTCATTCGGCAAACTGAAACCCGCCAACGGTAAAGTGCTGTTTTTGATGGAACCGGATGGTGCCTATTTTGCATACAGCCCGGCGCAGTTTTTTGTTGTTGTAAACTGCCTAAAGAGAACATTTAATCTTTTTATGTAACACCTTACGCCGTTTGGTGCGTTAAAAGCTGAGTTGTCCGGTATTTTTCATTTTCACTGAAAGCGTTGTTATGAATATTGCTTACAAACTGAAACCCGCATTGTTTTTGTTTTCCCTGCTTGTATTATTGTTGAACCCAACAGTATTGAGCAAACCATTTCCAGACTCACTGACGGTTGAGAAAATACTCTTCGCCAATAATCCCGCGAGTGGAAATCTTGATCTGTATATAATGAATAACGATGGCAGCGGTACGAAACGGATTGTAATCTCACTTGGTAAAGAATGCGGACCTTCCCTTTCACCGGATAAAAAGAAAATTGCTTTTTACCGGCATATTGATGAAAACAACTGGCATGAGTTTATCATGAATTTTAATGGAACCGGCATTGTGCAGCTAACTAACGGGCAGAATACCTGGGATGGCAAGCCCGCGTGGTCACCTGATGGAAGCCGGATTATTTTCGGCAGGGTGTATCCCCTTGATAATTTCCGTTCCGAGATATGGGTGATGAATGCCGATGGAAGTGGACTGCACCGTATTGGTGCCAATTATGCAACTTCACCTTCGTATTCACCGGATGGACTAAAAATTGTTTATTCGGGATTTGTCATCGATAAATTTCAGATATGCACGGCGGATAGCAATGGCGGTACTGTTCAAGTGCTGACAACCGCCGGTACAGAAAATAGCGAACCGGTGTACTCTCCCGATGGCAGTAAAATAGCCTTCCAATCCAACCGGGATGGAAATCCGGAGATATACATAATGAATGCAGACGGCACAAATCAGACAAGATTGACCAACAACACGGACACCGATGCAGACGTCTGCTTTTCACCGGATGGAGGTTATCTTGCCTATACGTCAATGCGCGACGGAAAATACGATATTTACACCATGCAAATAAATGGGAGTAACCAGGTAAAACTGACTACACTGGCCGGCAGTAATATACAGCCGCAATGGACGAATATCAGGGTTCCGTTCCCGGCATATCTCGGGCAGGCAAAACCCGATACTATCCCGAAGAGATTTGGCGGTTCGGATATGGTTTCCGATGGTTTATGGTGGTGGCATGGCGCTCCCATTTTCTCTCCTGACGGAAGTGAAATGTTTATGGTAAAGTATATTTCGACCAAGCCCTCGGGATGCATGCAATTATACTATACAAAAATTGTACATGGGGAATGGAGTGCTCTGCAACAACCGGGTTTTACAAGCGACTCATGCGACAATTCACCGGTTTACTCCCGGGATTGAAACACCTTATTTTTTATTTCCAACAGAACGGGTATTATGCGCTTGTACAAAGTGATGCGAATGGCAAGCGGGTGGTCAAATCCAGTGGAAGTGGAAATCAACCGGCAGCAGCTTCAGGGCAGCATGGGTTGGGGATTTTCGCTCACTGCCGACCAATCAATGTATTTTGCCCTATTCCCGCAGCAGGGCGGGTATAAAATTGCAAAAGCAAAAATGCTTAATGGCATCTATTCTGTTTTTGAAGAACTTCCGGCCACGGTTAATACCTCCGCTGCTCAGGGTACTCCATATATTGAACCGTATGAAAAGTATGTCGTTTTTGAATCAATCCGTTCTGACGGTCTCGGATATCATGATTTGTATGTTTCATTCAAAGATGCAAATGGCAGCTGGACTCAATCGCAAAATCTCGGCAACAAAATTAACGGGCAATACGAAGATGCCATGCCGTATGTCTCCCCGGACGGAAAGTATCTTTTTTTCAACTCGGCCAAAACCGGCGATTTGGGCTATAATGCCTACTGGGTAAGCACGAAGGTATTTGACAAGTTTAACCCGTTATTATCGGTCAAAACTGATAAAAAAGCGGTTCCCGGAATGTTTATTTTGGAGCAAAATTTTCCCAATCCGTTTAACCCGTCAACTACGATACACTGCAGGATTGGGCAGGCAACGCGGGCTGCTTTAAAGGTTTATGATGTACTTGGAAGCGAAGTAAAATCGATTTTCAGTGGTGATATACAACCAGGGGATTATTCATTCAAATGGGATGGGACAGATAACGCGAATAATACGGTTTCGGGCGGGGTTTATTTTTACCGGCTCTCCAGCGAAAACTTTTCCCAGGTTCGGAAAGCGATATTTGTTAAGTAACCGGCAGCCAATCATGAGCAAAAAGAAGCTCAAGTAAATACTAAAAAAACTGCAATTCAACTTGTTTGCAAAAAGAGTGAACTGCAACCCCAAAGTGTAAAAGAGTATCCTTTTTGCAACAGTTTGCAATGCAGTTTTTCGAGGAATTATTTGTTTAAACTTACAGAAACTCAACAGGTTAACATTATGATAAAACTGAAACTAAATCAACCAATAGTGCTCCTGCTGGCAGTAATTCTGCTGGTAATTGGAAAACTGACAGCCCAAACTTCTCCCTATCTGGGACAAATACCGCCGGGTACACAACCGGTGCGGTTTCCTCCTGCCGCTTTTTTAGCTACAGCCGATTGGTGGTATCACGGTGCACCGAATTTTTCACCCGATGGCACTGAAATGTACTTTGGCAAATATGTAAGGATTCCACCCTCCAGCGACCGGATAGAAATTTGGTTTTCGCAAATTGTTAACGGGCAGTGGACTGAGGCGCAAAAAGCACCATTTAATGGAAGCAATGGGACAGACAATAGTCCGGTCTTTTCGCGAAGTAAAGATACCTTGTATTTCATGTCGTTTCGCCCCAATGGTTTCATTTTCCGTGTGGTTCGTAAGAACAATGTCTGGTCTCAGCCGGTTACCCTCTATTTACCATTTCCTGCGGGATATAGCAGTGGACTACAATTTTCAATGGCAAACAACGGCAATATTTATGGAGAGTTAACAAAGCCGCCGGACGTTGATCCTGACATTTATGTTTGGACACTGAAAAATGGAGTATATTCGTCTCCGGTAAAATTAGCAAATATCAGCTCAGCGCAGGCAGAAATTACTCCTTATATTGATCCGGAAGAGCGGTTTATCATGTTCAGTTCATCAAGGGCTGGTGGTTTTACTCCATGGAATATCTACATCAGCATTAAAAAGCAGGATAACTCTTGGGATAATCCGGTAAATGTTGGACCGCAGATCAATGCAACCGATGCAGCTTATCCTTATGTATCGCGTGATGGGAAATATTTTTTCTTTACGACAGTGAGATCCGGCGACAGCAGCTATAATCCCTACTGGGCGGATGCGAATGTTATTTACGGCTATCTGACGGATGTTAAAGAGAAAAGCTTAAAAAAAGAAACGTTTAGTCTTTCGCAAAACTATCCCAATCCTTTTAATCCGACTACAACAATCAAGTATCATATTGCCGAACAATGCTACTGCAAAATTTCGGTGAGCAATAATTCGGGTGAATTGCTTGAAACTCTGGTTGACAAAGTTCAAAATCCCGGAGATTATGAGTTGTCTGTATCGATGAACAACTATCCGAGTGGTGTTTACTTCTGCAAGCTGACTGCAGGGCTAAACACAGCAATAACGAAAATGATATTACTCAAGTAGCTTTTAGTACGATGAAATTGAGCTAAATTATTTGGGATAGAAACCCTTATACAAAAGAAAAGGTGCTGCGATGAAGAGAATTATGATAACCGTATTTATGCTAACAGTTGTTTCACTTGTTTATCCTCAAGATAGCAGGTTATGGAATGATGTTCCGGAAAACATAAAAGCCCGGAAGTATTTCAAACGGCTGGAGTGGTTTTACAAGCCGTGTTCGGCACCGTCTGATAAAATAAGAGTTGAGAATTGCTACTATAAAGTTATATAGCAGCAGTAACTGATACGAATGGCAGATTTTACCGAAAGAAATGAAAATTTGAAGCGGAAAGCAAACAGGTAGTAAAGCAAAAAAGCCGCCCTGAAGGACGGCTTTTTGCTGTAAAATAGAGTTTTGTCAATTAAAATAATTTCTTGAGTGTGCCGGTTTTTGAATGTTAAAGAACAAGTCCGGAGTTTCGGCGTTTGTTAACGGGTATGCACGGATGCGGTGCCGTAACTCGTGCGGCAGATTTTGCAGTATTTTTGCAAGCCGTACATAAACCGACTGGTCAATCGCGATATATAACTTAACCGGGGTATTTGAATATTTTGTTGTGCGTGAAGCTAAATAACGGACTTTTTCTTCAAGGCCCGAATCGGAAAAATCGCCGCTTGCAATACAGAGCCCAATTATAAATGAACCACTGCGTTTTGCAAGAATATCTATATCGTATCCGCCAACTGGCTGAGGAGCTGGGACAAATTTGCCATACCTGCGGTTTACAATCTGGAATCCCTCTAAGCGTATTTTCTGGATGAGGGACTCAACTAATTCTTTTCGTTCTTCTATTTGTGTCATGGTCGTACCTCTTTAGCATCAGTTATAAGACGGTGAAACCGGGACAATAGGCTGGAAATGCAGTTCGAGCAATTTAATATTTGCCATTTTACCGCAACTGAACCTGCGCAAATCATCACTCCCGGAAGACATACCATAAATAGCTTTCGTTCCATCTTCTTCAAAAAGAATGAAATACGGATCGAGCACTACTTCGTTAAAGCCATACAGGAAGCGGACTTTAACCTGATCCCTTATTGCCATCGATAGAATTTCAGACTTAACCATCGCTAACCTCGCTCTTTCTCTGCTGTGTTTCTTTACTTGTTCTAAAACTTAATGCAACAACCAACGCATGACACCCACAACCTTACCTATTATCGTAAAATTTTCTAAATTGTTTATGATAATCGGTTTAAATTGTTTATTGGCCGGTAATAATTGTATTTGACCATTCTTGTTTGAAAAACGTTTAACGGTTACTTCGTCTAAAATGCGTGCAACAACTATCTCTCCGTTGTGTGCATCAACCGAAGGCGAAACTATCACAAAATCACCGTCAAAAATACCATCGTCAATCATACTGTCGCCCTTAACTTTAAGGGCAAAATGGTTATCCCTGTGCCGCAGGAAATTATTATCAACCAAGAGCGAACCTTCAATGTTTTCCATTGCCGTAATCGGTAATCCTGCAGCAACACGGCCTACGACCGGTATCTGGCTGAAAGGATCAGGTTCATTGCGGCTGCTTTCTTCGCGTACTAAACAGAGCCCCCTGCTGGTATTGTTTTCTTTGCTCAGGTATCCTTTTTTCTTCAGCGCATCTATATGCCTTTGTACACCATAGGTGGAAGACATACCGAATTTTCTGCTGATGTCCCGCAGTGTTGGCGGATACCCGGTTTCTTCGATAAACTGCCGGATAAATTCTAAAATTTATTTTTGACGCTATGTCAGTTGTTCGCTCATTACGTGTCCAAATGTACACTACAAATATAGTGTACGGATGTACACTTGTCAAGTAAAAAATGCAATTTTAAGCGAATATACAAAACTATTTTTCATATATTGTGATTTTAACAACAAAGAAAGGCTCCTGAAAGTTCCAAATCATGGCTCTATCGCGTTTTTTATGGATAATTCTGTTTTTGCTACCAGTAAAGTAAAAAGCGATCACGTCATATACAGGGTTTAGCCTCATTACCGAGTTGATTTTCTATAGCAATTTCGTTCCATACATGGAAAATGCTCGGTCTCTTTTGTTGAGGATCGCGTAACTTGATAAATCAGTTAAACCTCACTCAATATCCGTAGAACTCCCAATTGTCTTGTTTTTCTCAACTCGCTATATTAAATATTTTGTAACTACTCAGCCGGTAAATATTTTCAGGTTCCCAGAAGCAGGAAATTTCACCTCCCTAACCGGCATGTTAAGCAGCAAAGCAAAAAAACAAATTCAAAGTCCCAACGAGGCGAATTTATTGTTTTGAGAGTGATATATAGCAAATATTTTGTTTTAATGTCGTATCGTTGGTATTATATAGTCATTAGATGTATATTTTTCTAACAAAAATTTTGTTCTGCTGAAATTATGAAAATAATTTTCTCATGATCATTCGGTGTTTTTTTAATTCTACACATAGTAATTACGGTTATTGATATTAAGAGCTATTGAAATAGATTGCTCAAGTACGAGGTTTATACCAGCTACACCCTACCATTTTATATGAAATTCTGAAGTAGGTGCGCCATCTTCCTGTTTCCGCAGTGTAGTTACTTTCCCCGAAGTAATATTGCACATTTCCAAAATTCCAAGGTAAACTCCTTCGTAAAGTTTTGAATTATATCCAGGAGCCGGGGCTTCAACAATAATGTCTTTATCCTCCAATTTTTTGAATTTCCTCGGAATTACATCTGATCCGCGGTGATTAGCCATGAATCCTTCGGCTTCAAACTTGATAAAGTCAAGCGGTGTTTTAAGATTTTCCGGCAATCCTGAAGATGCCTTGATTGTAGGGTAAACCTCTTTACCGAGTGTCACTATAGCGTTTTCTCCATGGGGTGAAGCCTTCGCATAGGCTTCTATGAAAAGACCAAAAATAGAGGTATCATACCATTCTTCTGGCTCTAATTCATTCCAGAATTTACCCGTTCTTGCAAAAAGGGACTTATCAGCTTCAGCACGATGCGTAGGATAGTGATTCATCAGCGCCCCAGCTAAAGAAATAAACTTACCTTTTACCTGTGCCATAGAATTCCTTCAATAATAATTTACAAGTAGATAGTGAAAAAATGGGTGAACTTTTAAATATGTTATTTTTTATGTAATTGCTCACAAAAAAAGCCGAAAAAAGTCTTCAGAAAGCTTAAAAAAAATTCCAGGTAACCTTTATGCTTTGGGTTAAATCCGCTGCAAAAAAAACCAAATAATGCTGTCTGCATTCTCCTGTTCCAGATACCGTACTTTTAATGAGTAACTACTTCAATATTTTTTTGTTTTAATGTAAGCATTTCAAATTAGCATTTATATACCTATATATGAGTATTTTAACGGACAGCTGATATACTCATTTTTAGGCATATTTTGGCCAGAAGCAATAGCTTTAAAACCGGATTTGCGAAGGCCGTCAAAGTATCGTCCCGGTGAGGCGAATAAAACAGGTAAAAATTGACACCAAGCAGTAATTATCCGGTTAAGACGCACGGCGGAATTTTTACCACCTAGTCTGAGGTTTGAATAACCAACCAACATCTGGCCTTAGCTATTACATTCTACCTTGAAAATTGTGGATAAATTTCCAATGGCTAATGCCTGCGGTTTGCTGGGGAGTGTTTCCTCAGACTATGGGTACCCATCACTTCGTGAAAGTCTGAAGTTAGGAGATGAAAATTAGTATAGCTATGAGGTAAATAGTTATTTTTAATCAATATTAACTGGATAGTTTACGGCTGAGCTGTAAATATTAACCGGGTAAATTAAAACGGCTGACCTCAAATACCCTCTCTTGAAAGTATTTTTTACTCACCGGTAGGACAGTTAGTAGAATTTTGTATTATTATTAAGCAAAACCGGGAAAATATTAACGGGTACCAGTAGTTTATATATGATTCAAAAAAAATCGCTTCACACTGTGGTGCGGATAGTTATGTAATTAACAGGCGTCGATAGTGCAACCGGGTAAATTGTAGTACTGTTTATATAAAGCTAACGAGAAAAACAATGTCAGATAACGCAATTAAAATCATTATCATTGAAGACCATAAGAGTTTTCGCGAAGGTTTGGAAACACTTGTAAACTCGTCGCCTGAGTTTCAATGTATATCCTCGTTCGACTCGGTTGAAAGTGCACTGGGCAATTTTCCGGTTGCAGATGTTTTATTGCTTGATATTCATCTGACGGGGATGTCCGGGATAGCAGCTATTCCTAAAATAAAAGAAATTCAACCAGCCTTAAAAATAATTATGATGACCGTCTTTGACAGTGATGACAGTATTTTTAATGCAATCCTTGCCGGGGCTGACGGGGGATGTTATGCAAGGGGGCAGCCCGATGTCGCCGTATGTAGCAAAGCGTGTTCTTGAACATTTTAGAACCATGCTGCCAAAACCGGTTGAAGATTACAAACTGACGACACGCGAATCTGAAATACTTACAGAGCTTGTTGACGGACTGGACAGCAAGCAGATTGCCGGTAAACTATTTATCAGTTATGAAACGGTTAGAAACCACTTGAAACATATTTATGAAAAACTGCATGTTTGCTCCCGCTCGCAGGCAGTGTCTAAAGCATTACAGGAAGGTTTAACAAAATGACTCATTTGAGTTATTGAATCCCCCTATATATTCTGTTAACTTGAGCTTAGATTTATTTATCATGTATCATAAATGTAGAATAAACCGTGGCAAAAAGTTTCGTTACAGTAACAATTCTATTTCTGTGCGTTTTTACATCATACGCGCAAGTCTCACTCAACTGGCAAAACCCATTACCGATAGGTTCAGATATCGTGGATGTGCAATTTGTCAGTGCAACAAAAGGATTCGCTATCAGCAGCGGTTCTGCCATTTTAACCTCGATTGATGCAGGAATGACATGGAGCTGCAAAGACGTTTCTACCGAACCAGGATGGTACTTTAAAAAACTATTCTTCCTCGATGAGAATCAGGGAATGATTATCTGTTCGGTTGGAACGCAGGGCTATTTGATAAAAACCGCGGATGGCGGCAAAAACTGGAAAAAATACACGCTGCCTGCTTCGTTTCTGCCACAGGCGTTAACATTCAGGAGTGCTAATCTGGGCTGGATAGCTGGCGATGCAGGAAAAATTATTAAAACAACCGACGGCGGTTTAACCTGGCAAGCTATGAGCAGCGGCATTACCACCGTAATAAAAAACATTCATTTTACATCCGATAATAACGGCATATATACTTCGGGCGATATTAGAAGAACCACCGATGGCGGTGCAACATGGACAGCGGTACAAGCCTTAACGGCAAGTATTTATGCACTAAATTTCAGGAATGCCACTACCGGCTATGCCGCGGGTGATGGCGGCCTGCTCTACAAAACCACCGATGCAGGCACAACCTGGACAAAACTGACAGGTGCCTCAACCTCAGGCCCTTTGTATGTTGACATACAATTTGTTGATGATAACAACGGCTTTGTTTTACGTGACGCCGCAACAAGTTCTGCAAGTGTTTATCGCACTTCTGACGGCGGTACAACCTGGCAGAATGCAATGGCTAGCAACCCGCAAGTTGGTGCGAACTGTTTCTGGTTTTTTAATGCAACAACGGGTATTGTTATGGGCAGAAAAGGTGCATTAAGTAAAACTACCGATGCCGCTGTCAACTGGACAAGCTTACACTCCGGGCAGCGCTATAATATTAAAGATATTTGCTTTATTGATAAAAATTACGGCTGGGTTATTGGACATGATAATAGCGGTGCATTAACCGGCAGAACAACTGATGGCGGTAAAAATTGGATTTTCTCGCCCACTTCATTATTTAAACCGTATGCATTGCATTTTGTAAACAAAAACTACGGCTGGGCTTCGTGCGATGGCGGCGGCATATACAAAACCACCAATGGCGGCGCTAACTGGTTTGCACAAACTGCCAATACGCAGGGCGACCACATGTACGATATTTGGTTCGTGGATACACTGTATGGCTGGTGTATCGGAAGCAACCGCTTTATGCGGACAACCGATGGAGGCAGCAATTGGGTGCAAACTTCAACTCCTGGAAGCTATGCTGGCGGCAATCATATCGTGTTTTTCGATTCACTGAACGGTATAAGAGATATCAGCCAAATGAACAGGACAACAGACGGCGGCGTTACCTGGGTAACTTCCACTTCGTACGGGTACGGCCAATCTAAACTGGTTTATGCAGGGGGTAAAACAGTTTGGGCTATTGCATATAACGATGCTAAAAAATCGATGGATGGCGGGGTTACCTGGTCTCCAAAGGTTTTTTATCAAAACTTTTCCGCCTACTGCGGTGCAGCACTTGATTCAAATACCTGCTATATTGCAGGCAGCAAGGGTGCAATCATGAAGACCACCGATGGCGGAAGTACATGGGCATACATACCATCGGGTTTTAACAACGAATTTGATGCTATGGAAATGCGTGATGGTGAATTGTGGGTTGGCGGCTATTATGGCTCGCTTTTATCCACCGTGGCTATGCCGAACGGCATTTTTGATGAAAAATCCGGTTCAGTAATCGAAGGATACAGCCTTAATCAGAATTATCCAAACCCTTTTAACCCTTCAACAATTATTAGTTACCAGTTGCAAACCAGCGGCGATGTAAAACTTATCGTTTATGATATGCTTGGTAATACCGTTGCAACATTGGTTAACGGCTCGCAAACCGCGGGTGAACATACTGTGTCATTCAACGCGGCAGGAATAGCCTCCGGCGTGTATTTTTACCGGCTGCAAACAGGAAAATTAAACGAGACGAGAAAAATGCTCCTCGTCCGTTAAAGATCATCTCACACAACAACACCGGAAGTCCCCTGCTCTCAGCGGGGATTTTTGGTTTTAAATGGGGGAAAATAATTAAAAATAACGCGTTGCTTCATCAGCCTGAAGGCCGACCTTGGATCGCATTAGCAAAAGCTTGTTCCAATGGGAGATAATTGTTTTAGCGGCATTAACACTGCCTCAAAACGATACCCCTCCCGAAGGGACATGCGCTTCGCCGCGGCGAACAACCCCTTTTCGCTAACTACTCATTACCCACATCTTTTAAGAATGTCTTATTGGAGCATTTGCTTGTTATGTGCAAATTCCCTACTGTTTTCCCTGCCCTGAAGGGCAGGTCTGGTCCGAGAAAGCACTATAAATAGTGCTCAATTTGCTACAAATAATGCGAACTGCACTTGTCCGCTGTATTTGAGCCCCTTTTAAGAGTCTTTTTCAGTCCAGGCCTGTCCTTTAGGGAAGGCAAAACGATAGATTTTCTCCGGCTATTTGTCTCAAGAGAAATAATTCTTCCATCCGGAGATGTGGGTAATGATTAGTTTAAAAAAGGGGGGACTTAGCCGCAAAGCCTAAATTGAAAAAAATACTTAAGCTCACAACATTTCGCATACGGCGGGGGAAGAAATCTGCACAATCTCGCATTTTTTCTGTTGCCTTTTACCCCAACACCCTTCCGTGAAAAATCATAATTCATAATTTATACGCTGGCAAAGCCAGAAACGAAAATCTGCAACTGTAACTACTCAAGCCTGATGGAATATATACACTCAGAATTCATTGCCCCGAATGGGGCTAAATTTGAGTAACCGCGGGTTCCTTACCCGCGGAACACAAACAAACGGTGTCTCCGTCCCCGAACGGGGGCGAACCTTGCGCAGAAAGTAGATAGTCCACTTTAAAAATAAGCCGAACTATAAGTAGAAATACCAGCGTGGAAGTATTATTGGCAACACTGCATTGCGGTTCGCCACCCTCGGTGACGTGTACGTTTTGGTTGGATTATCCACGGGTAAGGAACCCGCGGTTACTCAGATTTAGCCCCGTTGGGGCATCTGAAGTGTATTCTCTTTTTAACAACTACCATTTTCTTAGTTGTGAAAATCTTCTCGAACTCAATCTCAATGCTCCAATTAAAAAACTTTTCACATTTGAGATTGTTTTAACTGCTTATGGACTAATTCATAATTTTCTTACTTTGCAGTATGGACAAATTTTCAATTATACGCGATATAGCCCTTATTCTGGCGGTTAGTTTGCCGGTGCTTTTTCTATGCAGGAAAATTAAAATTTCGCCTATTGTCGGCTTTCTGGTCACCGGTATTATCATTGGCCCTTCAGGTCTGCACTTTATTGCACAAAACGAACAAATAGAGGTAATGTCCGAGGTCGGTATTATCCTTTTGATGTTTACTATTGGCCTTGAGTTTTCGATTGCCAAACTGGTAAAGATGAAAAAATATCTGCTTTTGTTTGGCGGCTTACAGGTGGTTATCAGTTCGGTTGCCGGTTTTTTTGTTATATACTTTAATGGAGCTTCGGCACAAGTAGCCATTTTTCTGGGTATGGTTGCATCGCTTTCAAGTACAACCATAGTGCTTAAACTCCTCTCTGAAAAAAGCGCGGTTGATTCACCTCACGGCAGGATATCAATCGGCATACTGATATTCCAGGATCTTGCCGTGATACCTATGCTTATCATACTGCCGTTGTTAAAAGGCGGGGCGGGCTTTAGCCTTGGTTCATTCGTGTTAAAGATTGGGCTGGCCGGCGGGCTGATTGCCGCGATGATCGCGCTGGCACGGTTTATTGTCCCGAAGCTGTTGTACTATGTATCAGCAATGCGGATGCGCGAAGTTTTTACCGCGATGATGGTCGTGCTGGTATTCGGCACCGCGTATTTGGCGCACATGGTCGGGCTCTCTTTTAGCATCGGTGTGTTTATCGCGGGGTTTATTATTGCCGAGTCTGAGTACAGTTATGAAATACTTTCAGAGATTACCCCTTTCCGCGATATATTTAACAGCATTTTTTTCGTATCAGCCGGACTGCTGCTGTCGTTAACCGCCCTGCAGGAACACTTCATGCAAATCATGATTTTATCATTTCTGGTTATTGTAGTAAAAACCGGTATTGTACTGGCAATTGTCGTGTTTCTCGGCTATCCTTTCCGTACCGGCATAATAGCAGGTGTTTCTCTTGCGCAGATAGGGGAGTTTGGTTTCGTGCTTGCCAAGTCCGGTACCGAGGCAGGTATTATCTCTAATGCCGGGCACAATATATTTCTTTCCGTTGCTATAATCTCGATGATTGTCACGCCGTTTTTATTTGAGTTTGCTCCCCGGCTCTTGCATATTTTGCGGTTAAAGACCGATTCGGATATGGACGAAATGCCGGAGAAACCAACTGTTTTGGAGAATCATGTAATTATTGCAGGATACGGGCTGAACGGCAGGAACCTTGTGAAAGTCCTTAAAGAAACAGGAATACCATACATAATTCTGGAACTAAACCCCGATACGGTGCGGCAGGTTAAGGCAGACGGGGAGAACATTCTCTACGGCGATATTACCAAGCGTGATATACTATTGCGCGCGGGAATTATTAAAGCAAAAGTTTTCGTGTATGCCATATCCGACCCGCAGTCGACGCGCATGAGCCTTGCAATGGCTAAAGGGCTTAATCCTGCCGTTTATACCATCGTGCGTACACGGTATGTAACAGAAATTGAAGAGTTGATAAAACTGAAAGCAGACAGCGTTATTCCTGAAGAGTTCGAAACCTCGTTACAGATATTCAGCAAGGTATTGGCCGAGTATCATCTGCCGGTAAATATTGTTCTCAGGCAGATAAACATTATCCGGCAGGGCGGGTATCATGCACTTGATGGATATTATTGCACGGAGTGTGACGGAAACATTTTTCATGGAAAGCGGCAGCCCCGCGATTGGCAAGTCTCTCAAAGAGCTCGATTTGCGCGTTGCCACGGGTGCAACAATTATTTCCATCGTACGGAAAGATACGCCGATAAATAACCCCTCCGGCTCAACAACATTGGAGTATGGTGATGTACTCGTCCTGACGGGCACGCATCAGGCCGTTGATGCTGCCATTGATATGCTGAGTACTTAAGCTGCCGAGACTTGTGAGTGCTTTGTGGCTGCATTTAAGTTCCGTTTAGTGGGCTTTTTATATGCAGGAGCCGCTTGATGAATCAATGACGCGCTTTTTGCTGTACTGCTAATAACTGCCTCGTCAAAATGAGGGTATTTCATATTACTCACTAAATAATTGTGAAAATTTAACAAAACCGGTTACTCTCAATTGAGAAAATATAAACCCCATTCGGATCGAAACCCGTCGCGGCGGGTAGCAATAATCCTCCCTCACAGAATTTGGCGTGCCGTAGGTATGCAACAAGCGAATAATTAATAATTCGCACTGCACATGTTACGTACTCAATTACAATAATTTTTAGCGGGCCAATTCATCGTCCTCGTGAAGAATCAATGCCCTGCACTGCCCTGATACTTATGTTGGCATGTTTACTTTCCTTGGCGCATTTATTTTTAAACGATTGGCAATAGCACAACAAAATGATTTAAAAATACCTGATAATGATGAGAAAAATAAAAACATGGAATATGTAAATTTGAATGTACTATGGATTAAAATGCCGCTCAATTTCCAAAAGGAAAAACGGGAACGGGAAACTTACCTTGAAAGGAAATTACCGGGGGCAATCTAATAACTCTTTACGCGGCTTACTAAGCTGAATACACAAGCACCGAATCTTATGTACGGGTTATTGCCACCGCAATACGGCTGCATACAAGCGGAATGAACGGAATTGATTAGTGTAAATACAGTTAGTTTAATTAATATTATCGAGGATGGACTATGAGATTACATTTGCAATTAACCCCTAACACGCAGGCAGTGCCTTTTAACTATCAGCACTTTCTTGTTGGAGCCTTTCACAAGTGGCTCGGATGGAATCAGGCACACGATACCATCAGCCTGTATTCCATGAGCTGGCTGCAGGGCGGCGAAGTGGTAAATAACACCTTGCATTTTGCTAACGGCGCAACCATGTTTATTAGTTTTTGGGATACCGGCCTTGCTAAAAAAACTTTGCAGGGCGCGTTAAGGGACAACCTGCTTTTTTGCGGAATGACTATTCAACAAATTCAAATGCAGGAAGACCCGCGCTTTGGCACACACGAGCGTTTCATCGCGGCAAGCCCCATACTTGTTAAGAAACAAACACCCGAAAATAGAACGCTGCATCTTGGTTTTAATGATGCTGAAGCCGCCGCCCACCTTACGGATACGTTAAAACGGAAACTCAGCAGTGTAAATCTCGATCTGCCGGTTAAGGTTTCATTTGACCAGAACTATGCAGCGGCAAAAACCAAACTGGTAACAATTAACGGCATTGCCAACAAAGCAAACCTGTGCCCTGTCCTTTTAGAAGGCGACCCCTTGGCAATTCAATTCGCCTGGAACGTGGGTGTCGGCAACTCGACCGGCAGTTGTTTTGGTGCAGTAAAATAAGGAGTAAAACATGTATCACGTAGTAACATTTACCGGCCCCTTTGGTTTTATTAAACCCTGGACAGCGGTGCGGGATAGTGAAACATTCAGCCAGCAGTTTTTAACGCCTTCTATCGTGCAGGGAATTGAAATGAAATTATTCCCCGAACTGCTTGAGGACATGGAGAGCGGTATCAAAAAAATAGCCCGGCACAGGCTCTCGTACGATGCCGTTAGCGCGCAAACGGAAACAACACAGTCCAAGGCGTATGAGTTATTCCCAAGCAAGAAAATTGCAACACGGAAAACCGCCATTGCAACACGGGGCACGCTTGTAAATCCCGTTCTGCATCTGGCGTTTACCTCTGCTGAAGATGCCGCCCATGCAGCAACACAGCACATCTGCCTTTGTCGTAACGAGGATGTTCTGTTCCCTGATAAAACCGTACGGGAATTAAACGTGGAGGCATTTGAGCTGATTGACGGCTTTGAACTGCTCTTCGGGAGCGGGCCGGAATCGTTTATGGTTGGCTACAACAGGTTTGCAGGTATAACCCCGATGCACGGTAAAATAATTATACAAGGAAGCCCGCTAAAGACAGAGTACACGGAATGAGCCCGGCAGCAGAACCGCTTCTTGCAAAGGGCAAACGGAACGGATCGGTAACGCTTATTGAGCACACCGGCCATGTTGTAACTGCAATTGCAGCCATAGCCGCCGCTTTAGGGCTTGATGCCGGAACCGCGCGGAAAGGTGCAGTGTTGCATGATTTGGGCAAGGCTCATCCTGAATTCCAGAAAATTTTGGGAGAAGATACCTACGACTTTTTTGAAAGGCATAAAGAGGACATACCGTTACGGCATGAAATTTCATCCCTGCTGTTCCTTTCGGTATTTGACCCGGCAAGCCGCGGTGCTATTATTGAAATGATCATCGGGCATCATAAATCGGTAAAATCATTACTGACAGACGGCGGCGCGGGCCTGCTGGATATGGTTGAAACATACGGTGATGACGCGGTATTTAGCAGGCACGCCGGGGATTGGGAAACTTGGAGCCAGCGGGCAATAGAGATACTGCATTATTTTGGTTACCCCGCGCGAAACATTCCACTGGCAGAAGCGAGGGACAACTTCGACTACGTGCTGGCTTATTGTGAAGAAATTGAAAAAGGCTGGTCCGGGTGGAAAGGGCTGCTGAACGCGGCGGATCACATGGCCTCGGCATTAACGGTTAAAACCGGGGAGCAGGTAAAGACGATTTTCCGTGTGCCCGCGCTCTCGTTTTTTACCGGTGATAACAGGAAAAGCAGCCTCTACCCGTTATCCGCGGTTGATACGGGCGATGAACGCCGCCACACCCTGGTAACAGCACCGACCGGGGCGGGTAAAACGGACTTTTTAATGAAACGGTGCAGCGGGCGGATTTTTTACGTTCTTCCCTTCCAGGCTTCGATAAACGCGATGTACAAAAGATTGGCGGAGGCCTGTCCCGGTGATGATGTGCGCCTGCTGCATGCCGCGAGCAAGATTATTCTTGGGAATACCGGGGTTGCCGAGGAGAGAATCATGCAGTCCATGGCGGGAGCCGCGATAAAAGTGTTAACACCCTATCAAATTGCCGCAATCGTGTTCGGCTCAAAAGGCTTCGAGGCAATAGCCCTTGACCTGATGAATAACGACGTTATACTCGATGAGATACACTCCTACAGCGATACCTCGATGGCTTTAATCCACGAGATGATAAAAATGCTAAAAACCCTTAATTGCCGCGTACACATCGGCACTGCCACCATGCCCGGTGCTTTGCGCGATGAACTGTATAAACTGCTCGGTGGTGAGAAGGAAGTGTTTAAAGTTGCCCTTGGGCAGGATGAGCTTGCCACTTTTGACAGGCACACGGTGCATAAGCTGAATAATGACGATGAGGCCGCTGAGATAATTCAGCAGGCTGTTGACCGGAAACTAAAACTGCTTATCGTGGTTAACCGCGTTAACCGGGCGCAGGAAATGTATGCACTTATAAAAGAACAGTACCCGGAAATCCCCAAGATGCTGATACACAGCAGGTATAAACGGGCAGACAGGGCGGCTCTCGAGGCGGCAATTAAAGAGCGGTTTGACGGAACGCCCGGGCAGTGTATTGTTGTTGCCACGCAGGTTGTAGAAGTAAGCCTTGATATAAGCTTTGACTGTTTAATAACCGATGCCGCGCCTGTTGATGCTTTAATACAGCGGTTTGGTCGGGTAAACAGGCGGCGGCATGCACGGGGGATAGGTATGCTGAAGGATGTCTATATCATTAAGCCCCCTGAAAACGCCTGGGATGTTAAGCCCTATGATAAGGCTGTTGTGGAAAGAAGTTTTAACGGTATGCCGGACGGTGCGGTTTTGCACGAGGCGGACGTGCAGGAGATGATCGACCGGGTTTACCCGGAAGTTGCAATTGGCACGCTCAGCACGTACAGCATTATTGACGATGAAGGAATACGGATACCGAAACTGCAGCATTACCCGAAATCGGTTTTCCTTGAAATGCTCGAAATAGAATCCGCGTGTGCAATAACTGCCTCTGACGAAGAAAACTACCGGAAAGCACCGTACGATGAAAAAAGTAAATACGAGATACCACTTGCTAACCGGACTATTTACAACAAACAGTTTATAAAAATTGGGCGCGTTGAAGCGGGCTCATGGCCCTTTATCGTGCCCGATGAATGTTACAATCCTGAAACGGGTTTGCTAATCCGTTCAACATCAAATTTTATTTAATAATGGGAGCAATGTATGTACACATCAATAACCGGTAAAAAACTTGTTGCCCGATGGAATGAGCGCAACGGAACAGCTTTATCGCTGAAAGAGTTTTTTGACGAGAAGTTTTACCCGGTATTTTATGATCATGAAAAATACCTGCAATGGATAACAAACTCTCCATTCGTGCAGGGTTACCGCTCGGCACAACCGCCGGATAAAAGTAAAAGAATGGAAATGCTTGCCGAATTCCATAGAAAAATTGTGGAACAGGAACCCGACGCGAGCATTGCCGTTGGCTTTAGCGCGGAGGGTAACGAGGCAACCACATCGGGACAGCTAACAGGCATTAAACTGCCATTTGGCGAAGACGACATGTATTCCTCATGGATTGGCTCCGGGCTGGGCGTTGGGGTGGATGGCGGGCTGCTGCTGCTTTTTGACGAGGATGAAATTCTGGAATTACTGTATGAAGGGTGGAGCCGGTACAGAAGCCTTGTTGAAGAAACACCCAACCTGAAAGGAAACCAGATAAACACCTGGAACGGGCAGTGGCTTACTTTTGCTTTAGGCAACAACAACTACAAGAGTATGCCTTTTGCACCGGTTGAGTTGAAAAAGGACACCGCCAGTTTACCTACCGTGAACTGGATAAAACTGCTTTTCCGGCTGGCACGCCGTTACCCGAACAAAAAACTGATGACTTACGTGTACAGCCTTGGGCAGACCAACACAACCGTTGGGTTTATACAAATTAACCTGCCCGAGTTAAAACGCGAAATTGATATGTACGTACACTTGTTCGGGGAAATTGGGAGCACCCACAGAAAAGCAATCGAGGAAGTGTATGTTACACAATTCGGGTTTAAAACCGTGTGCAGGAACGGGTCAGTTGGGTTAAAAGAAATTGAACCGAAACAGCTGCGGGAATATCTTCCCGGGCACGGTAAGGCTGCCGCCTTTCCGAAATTAAAAGATGACGAAAAAAGCATAATTAACTATAATATTTATTTATCGTGGGTACTGTGTATGTTAAACAACAAATCATTAATCGACGTTGCCGGGGATTTGGCAAGGATGCTGAGAGACTACGAAACAGGCGGAGCAAGAAGCAAAACGGGTCGGGCTAACAAAGTCCTCGCGCTGCTTGATGCCTCATCAAGGCGGCAGTTTATCGAAAAGCTTACCGATATTCTGGCAGACGATGCTGCTAACGGTGAGTTTTTTAACGCACTGGTATTGGAAACCGATAAAATGCAGGCGGATAAATTTCCCTACTTTTTAACGCTCATTAAATTCAAATACACTTTTATCAAATCAAAAAACTGAAACGGAGCTTTAAATGAATAACTTTGTTTATATAAGAGGACTTCGCCATGCAGAGCATACCGTGTTTTGCGTACAGGATGGCCAAAAATTTTTCTGGGATGCACAATTCGGTGTCCGCTGCGCGTACTCCAGCGGGCAGCAGGTTAAACGCTCGGTACTGAGCGCTATCTTGGAAGCGGTTAACGAGCAGGAAGCCCCGGTTACTTTTAATTACGAGATAACGAAAGATAACGGCATAGCCAATAAGGAGCCCTGGTCGCCATGTAACCCGGAATACACCGATCAACTGCTGGGCGGATGGATGAAAGCGCAAAGCGGTGAAACACCCTTGAAAAGAAGAAGCCCCTTCTCCATCTCCGCCTTCAGGCCTTTACACCCGCTGTTGGGCGGGCTGGAAATGCAGAAGGAAAACCTGACCTTTGACCGGAGCAGTAACCCCAACCGCCACCCCGTAATTGTTAAAGGTACAGACGGAGTGGAATTAACCGAAGAGGAAATTACCGATTTTTTAACGACCAACAAACGCGTACTGCCCCGCAGGAACTGGATTCCCGATAACACCCGCGCAACGGGCCTGTTCGTCTTTGACATGGCAATAGACCTGCGCACGCTGTTCAGCATATCCACTAACCAGCACGAGCCCGAGCTGACACCGCAGACCATCGAGAACCTGCTGGCCAAAGGTTGGGTGAAAGATAAAAATGTATTCGGCGAGTGCCTGGTCTGCCCCAAGGAGCGCAGGGAGCAGCTCATCCCCGCTATTGCCAAGGGCATTGTTAACTGGCGCATTACCAGTAACCAGGCCCGCACCTTTAGCCTTATGGAAACACTGGCAATTGCCATCAGCGGTAACGCCAACAGGATAGCCGCGACAATACGGGCCGAGTTAAGCGAAGACCGTGACCGCAGCGCCAAACCGGTAATAGACCGTGTTGAAGGTGCCGAACTGTTTGTTACCCTGCCGTGCAACGGTTACATAGCGGGTGCAGGCGGCATACTTGATGCGCTTGATGAAGCCGAAGCCGCTATTATAAAAAGGCTGCAGGAGTTTGTTTACCAAACTCAGGCATAACCTGAACACCAGCTAAAAACCGGGAGAGCCGCTCTTCCGGTTTTGCTTTTCTTGTTTTTTTATGTGGCTAACCTGGCGGAGCTGTGCCCGAAAGGTGTAAAACTTAACCGTTATGGAATTGGAAAATGCGAGTGGAGAGTGGCGAGCGGGCTAGTTACGATCTTAATCGCACCTTTATGGAATTGAAACATTAAGTCCGCACCTAAGTGTCTTTGACGTCTCACCAGTCTTAATCGCACCTTTATGGAATTGAAACAAATACATGATAGAAACAGTATCAGCGGTATAGAGTGTCTTAATCGCACCTTTATGGAATTGAAACTGTAGTTGGGATTATGGAACAAACGGACTGGGCTACAGTCTTAATCGCACCTTTATGGAATTGAAACTCAAATAGGCTTTTACGCATTAAACTTATTGCTAAGTTTTAATCGCACCTTTGGAATTGAAACCCCGGTATCGGTGGATATAATATCAATTTTGGTAAGTCTCAATCGCACCTTTATGGAATTGAAACCCTTAATCCATCCGTCTCTAATCAGTCGGTCACGGGGTCTTAATCGCACCTTTATGGAATTGAAACGCATATCCCTCAAGTATTACCATGCCAGGTTTGCCGTCTTAATCGCACCTTTATGGAATTGAAACCATACTAGGACCGGGAACGGACAGGAAACTTGCCCGGTCTTAATCGCACCTTTATGGAATTGAAACGGGGGAGCGGTGGGTGAAGCGTATGATTAACGAGGGGTCTTAATCGCACCTTTATGGAATTGAAACGCCGTTGCACTAAGGTTATCGGTTATACTTCCGTTTGTCTTAATCGCACCTTTATGGAATTGAAACTCATATTCATTACCTGGTATTTGTTCCCGTCATAGTGTCTTAATCGCACCTTTATGGAATTGAAACGCAGGATCAATATAAATCTTATACTCACCATCCCCCAGTCTTAATCGCACCTTTATGGAATTGAAACTCCGGACTGCCTGCTGGGTATGTAATACCGGATAGTGTCTTAATCGCACCTTTATGGAATTGAAACGATGGCAGCAACCAAGTCTCAGATAACAAAAACGGTGTCTTAATCGCACCTTTATGGAATTGAAACGTTGAGTTTTTGGACTTGGGACAGAGTACAAGCGTGTCTTAATCGCACCTTTATGGAATTGAAACGGGGAAAATAGCGAATACTACGGATAAGTTACAGGCGGTCTTAATCGCATGTCTTAATCGCACCTTTATGGAATTGAAACGTTGTAAAATTACCGGAGTTCTTACCAATGAATAAAGTCTTAATCGCACCTTTATGGAATTGAAACGTTATCCATTGTAACGATGATCATTTTGTTACCTCAGTCTTAATCGCACCTTTATGGAATTGAAACCAAAAGTGTGAACGTAAGCGCTACTGTGAACAGCACGTCTTAATCGCACCTTTATGGAATTGAAACGGGAAATGCAGGAAATTAAGGTAAATATGAGTGTTAGTCTTAATCGCACCTTTATGGAATTGAAACGGAGTTATTTTGCAGTTGGTTGTTAGTCGCGGCATTGTCTTAATCGCACCTTTATGGAATTGAAACGTTTTGTTTTTTGAAATAGTTAAAGCATGAGTTTAGTCTTAATCGCACCTTTATGGAATTGAAACAACGAAAAAGCGTTCGTTGGCGAAGAAGCGCCCAGGTCTTAATCGCACCTTTATGGAATTGAAACGTAGTACGGGCTGCGGGGTTGGGTGTATATGCCGTGGTCTTAATCGCACCTTTATGGAATTGAAAC
>JACPGF010000182.1:1208-6611 GCA_016182615.1 Ignavibacteriales bacterium | reverse complement strand
AAGATTATGCTGCTGAAATGATTGATTGAGATTTGAGGAAGGATATTCAAACCAGCTTCTCATGGGGCTGGTTTTTGTTTGTAAAAACCTTGCGGCAACCATGTTTTTGTATCACAGGAATATTAATGTAGATAGCTGGTAAGAACAAGTATCCGGGAAGTACTCGTAAACATGAATGGGACAATAAAGTAACCGAGGCTTCCTCAAAACATTTCGGGGTTGGATAAATAAACAGGGGCTGTCAGGATATTAAAAAACACCAAACAGCCCCAAAGGTTTTTAGGTAAATTCGACCGGACTAGAATATGTACAATCTACTGAGTCTTTCGATTTCTGCTCCGAGATACGCTTGAGAACTCACATCGTATATATAGTTCATTGTAAAACCGGGATTAACCAATTTCACTTGCATCAGGCAGGATGTATAATCACTCAATTGGAAATAATCCTGAGCGCGTAAAACATAAAGCGAGTATTGATCAATTCTATTATTGAGGCTTAATTGCCAGCCTGTGGATAGTGTCATAACCAGTTCAGCTTTTTGGTTTGAACGGAAAAAATCACCTTCGATGTTTAAAATAACTGCCATCCCTGCAATCATGTCACAGTTTTGAGGAAATTTCTGCAAACCTTCCGTGAATCGTGTTTTAGCTTCGGAAATTTTACCGCTTTTCATATAACTCCAGCCTGTCCCGACATATCCTTCTACTCTTGTAGAATTTGCATTAAAGGCTTTAGAAAAATTTTCCAGACTTGCAACATAATCCCCTGAAAGAAATTTTGCATTTCCACTGCTGATGAGCTGATCATAATTATCAGCTCCTGTTACTGGTGCATCATCTTTTGCAGTACAGCCGTGAAAGGCTAGAACAGTAAAAATTGTCATCAAAAAATAAATGTACTTTTTCATAGTATTTTCTCCTTGGTCAATTACTTAATGTAAAGCATTTTAATAGAGGAACTGCTGTGAGCCGTCCGCATTGTACAAATATAAACACCGCAAGCAACATTGTTCCCGCCAGCGTTTGTTCCATCCCATTTAACTTCATGAAAACCCGGGTTCAGGTTTTCGGTTACAAGGGTGCGTATATGCCTCCCGAGTATATCGTAAATATACAGTGATACCCGTCCCGTTTCCGGTGTGCTGAATGATATCCTGGTAGAAGGATTGAATGGATTGGGGTAGTTCTGGTACAATGTATATTGTGTAGGTATTTTCCTGCTTAGAGTCTGTTCGGATTTTATGAGAGTATATTTGCCGAATTCAGTTACACTTGCCTGCAGGCAATTTTTATTCGAGAGAACAACCGAAGGTATTGCTATACAATTACCGACTTCATCAACCTTAGCTATAGAAAGGTATTCAGGATTGCTCACTGTTTTTGCATCATAAGCAATTTCCAAACTGCCTTTATCGGCTAATACAGCAGAAGAACTGAACTCATAAACTGGCAAGCTTGCTGTTTCCATAGTAGAGCTCATTACCATCCCGGGAGATTTGCAGGATCCGGCTGGCAGGTACAAAGCAGCTTTCGAATCAACCGATAAGGCGGTAGTTGGCATCTGGCGTGAAATAAAATTAACCGAAAATTCTCTAACGGTATCCTGCTCGTAGTCAGTTTTAGTTAAAATTCTTGTGATAATAGTGTAAATGCCTGCCGAATCGAATTTTACAGAACCGCTATACCAAGAATTTGCCGTGTCAATTACCCTCATTTTTATAGTATCTTGGATGTTCACTGTTACTTTTGGAGTCATTGCGAGTGATCCGCTTGCGGATACCAGTATTTCACCAAAAGAAGGAAGAATTGGATTAGGATAAACCAAATTGTACAACGCGATCGGGCTGTAATAAATCCGGAAAGTGCTGTCTGATATTTCGGTAGTGTTTTTATTGTCGGTTATTTTAAATTTGCAATTAGATGAAACCTGCCGTGGAATCCGCCATTTATAGCTGCTGCTGTCCTGATGAACGTTCGTGGCGACATCCTGCCAAGTAATTCCTTTATCAGTTGAGAAAAAGATATTTACCGGTGTTTTGTAACTCGCATTCCAACTTATATAATATGGGTTGCCTGCCCTTAAAGATAACCCAACGGTTGAAGAGAGATGGAATAAATAAACAGGGAAGGTTACGTCAGATACAACCGAAGTTTTTGGATCTGAAACGGGTGATAACATTATTTTACAAGTTTTTGATCCAATAAAAGGAACCGTCAAAGAATAACTTCCCTCGGCAAAAGAAATTGAAGAAGCAACATTCATCCAGGATTTCCCGGAATCTGCTGAAAAATTGATGTTCAGAGGAGTATTAGCTGTTCCGCTCCAACTCACGGAAAGCTTTGAACCGGCTCTTACAGAGTCTATTGGCTGTGTAACCGAAATATTCAGAGTCGCGATTGAAAACAGATTCTCTGAAGTAAAAAGTATGCCGTTTTGATCTGAAAAACGCAGCTTGCATTTTGTTGATAACGTATTTGGCACCTGCCAGCTATAATACTGCTGGGAGTCTGGGACACCGGTTGCAATCGGGATCCATGCCTGTCCACTATTGGTTGAATAATCTATATTGTAAGTACCTGTACCACGTTTGTACCACTCAAGCTTTCTAACGGAACCCGGGACGAGTACGTAACCCGCCGTAGAAGACAGGAATGGTTGTACATTTGAAATAATCAACCCGGAACTACCACAGATCCACACTCTTTCATTAACTAAAGCCAAGCCATAAAGTGTCTGTGTTGAAATAAAATTCACGCGGTTCCAGTTAACGCCGCAGTTTGTTGTTTTATAGATAGATCCGTAATCGCCAATAATCCAGCCATCAGTTTTACTTGAAAACCCGATTGAACGCAAATATTCTGATGAACCAAGCGACTGCAAAGACCAGTTTGTACCACCATTGGTGGTTTTATATATATATCCATAACTGGAGCAGGCAAAACCGGTATCGCCGCTAATAAAACTTAGTTTAATTATAGTATTTGAACTATTTGTACTTTTGTTAACCCAGGAAGTACCGCCGTCTGTTGTTTTATAGATATATCCGTTTTCTCCGCCAGCATACGCAGTTTTCGAATTTACAAACGTCAGGCAATAAAAACCATAGTAGCTACCTGTCTGCTTCGAGATCCAACTTACTCCGCCGTCTGTTGTATGCATCGCATAGCTTGAATATGACGAAGAAATCTGGTTGGCAGTCCATGTATTTCCACCATCCGAAGTCCGGTAAATGCTGTATGATGAGAGCACATAGCCGATATTTTTTGTGAGGAATTTTACGGATTTGATAATGGTTGGAAATGTGTATGGCAGTTTGTTCCAATTTATACCACCGTTCGTGGTTGAGAGCAATGTGTATTGGCTTCCTAAAGCCCAGCCATTATTATCATCGACGAAAAAAATGTCAGTCAAATCTCCAGAGTAAACACTCACTGGCTGATATACCGTCCATGTTAAACCGCCATCGGTTGTTTTTGCATGCGGCCCGTATTGATTAATTGTAAAGCCCTCGCTCTCATTAAAAAAGACTACTGCAAAAGCGGAATAAGAAGTTGGAGGTAGATTTGTTGATTTCCAGGTGCTGCCACCATCCGTGGTTTTAGATACCCGGTTATTGCTACCACTTAATACCCAACCGGTTAATGTATTGACAGCAGCTGCATCGGTTGAATAGTTCGGTTCCGGATTAGTTTTTTGAGCCCATGTCATTCCGGCATCAGTTGTTGTATAAAGATAATTCTGCGTAAAAACCCACCAATTGGTTTTGCTAACAATAACTACTTTTCTGAATGAAGAAGAGTTCTTTAATGTATCAATTTCCCAGTTTTGGCCGCCATTGGTTGTAACCGCGCAAAATGTCCTTGTATATCCGTTATAATAAAAAGAACCAGCGAAAACACCTGTGTTTGAATCAAGAAAACTCATACTGCTAATACTGTAATCATACAGTGGGAAAGAAGAGTAAGTATTCCAATTGAGTCCTCCGTTTGTCGTCCTATAGAGATATGTCCCGGCAATCCACCCGTTGAGTGAATCGGCAAACGTGATAGCCGGCACTGAACTTGTACCTAAATAGGCGGTTGAGATCCAGTTTTCTCCACCATCAGTCGTTTTGTAAACACTACCCGAGGACGTATAACCCCAACCCAAGGATGAGTTTAAAAAAAACATTTTTTGAAATGATACCGATGAGCCTGCAGAGATGCTAAACCAGCTTGCTCCGTTATCGGTTGTCTTTTTTAGCAGACCAGTTGGACCATACAATATATAACTATTATTGCCGGTCTTGCACATTCCGGAATAACTTGAACTACCCGTTTCACCGTTTTGCCATCGCCAAGATTGTGCATATACAGTTGTTATAAGGATAAAGAAAAAAAGAAGCACTCGAATGAAATACATAACTGTCCACCTTATTAAATGTTTTTGATGATGTAATGCCAGAAATTTTAAAACATAAAGCATAAATTACATTTTTAAGATTACTTGGCAAAAAGGATGGCAAATAATTTTAATCTCAATATTGTAGAAACTGGAATGTAATTATTTTAGATTTGTTTTCTCAGCCTTGCGAAAGCAGCAGTAAACCAACCTGCTTTTTTTATCAGATGCAGGATAAGAAAAACAATAAAAATGAGGGTTATTTTATCGTGTATTTCGATAAATTGTTTTCGGAGGATAACCGCACAGGAAGCCAAATCAATAAACCAGGCAATAAGACCGGTAAGAAATACTAAGAGGAATAAAACGGTTAGTATCATTACCAGGCGGTTTTTACCTATGTGGTGTTTTGTAATAACTCCCTTGTACCATTTCCAATGAACAAAAATGTGGTATCCCATAAGTAGTGAAAAAAAGACGATCAAAATCTTATGCATGTTTGACCAGCCGGAATAACCAAGGTTCCATACTTGTTGATTTGTATTTATGCCGTTTAACAGTTCATGCGTAATTTCTTGGGTTTGTATATCATGGTCAGTAAACTGCCGCCCAGTATGCATGTGAAATCCTATTTGAAGAACTAGCCCCGATAAAATCACCATCAGTCCGGTAAAAAGCAACACATTGTTAATTACGAAATTATTGAAAGTACGATTTCTCAGTTTCCAAGCATCTTGATTTGCTCTTTCAATTTTATTAACTGCATTAGATTCGCAGACTTTCATGCACTTTAAGCATCCTGTACATGCATCGGGTGCAGCAATTAATGCATGCTTGTGCCGGAAAAAATCCACCTTTTCAATAACGTTGTTCGGGCAATTTGTTATGCATTTCCAGCAGGCATTGCATTTTTTTGTATCAAGGTAAACAAATCTGGTACTGGTACGATTCTGTTTAAAAAACATTGCTTTTCCATAGATAATTTTGTTTTACAAAAGTACACTGTGGAAAATCATCCAA
>JACPGF010000182.1:0-1199 GCA_016182615.1 Ignavibacteriales bacterium | reverse complement strand
ATTTGTTAATAAATGCAGACTATTTTCTATTTCTTATTCTGCTGAGTGAAATGGGAGTGATACCTAAATACGAAGCAATATAATGCTGCGGAACGCGTTTAATAATTTCCGGATGATGCAACATTAAATCCTTATAGCATTCCGCGGGGGTATCCTTTATCCTTGAAAGAAAAAGCCGCGCGTAATGGCTAAACCTTTGCAATACAATTTCCTGAAAGGCTTCTTTTATTTGTGGGTACATTTGCTGGAGTTCTTCAAAATTTTCTTTGCTTAAAGAATAAATCGTTGAGGGCTCGATACTTTCCAGTGTAAACATACCGGGCTGCCCGCTTATAAAACTCTCGATTGAAGCCACAGCCTGGTCTTCAAAAAAGAATTGAAATGTAATATCCTTGCCGTTTTTATTAAACCAGTGTCGCAAACATCCTTTTTTTATATAATAAATTTGGCGGGATATTTCTCCTTCGTTTAATAAAACAGTTTTAGAATGAATCTCTCTTTTAATGAACATATCCTGAACATAAGTCCAGTTCTTTTCATCTTCTTTTAATTTTTTAATCAGTTGAATAAACATATCCGCTCAGTTCCAATATTTAAAAATTGTGAAAAGAATAAACCTTGTTTAAGAATGCAATTGACAAAATTCAACTATACTAAAAAACTATCTCATGACTGCAAAACGAAATATCAAGTCTTGTTCCTTTTGAAATTGGGGCACGTTATTAAATGCATCGTGTTTTAGCTAAGGCATTTTATATTCAGATATAAACCAATATTGAATTTCAGGATTAGTATAGGAACGTATATCAATTCAGAACTTTCTTTTCATAGTATGCTTTAACATCTTTCCAATGATAAAAAGGTGCAACATCGGTAATAACCGGTATTTGCACTTCTTTTTCGCAGAAAAGAAACTTTACCAGAATATCATCTTTGTTACCATTTCTGTAAAACACCAATTGAAGATTGGTACCCATTGGTGAAGCCTTGAAACTGCTCCAAGCCATATAGACTTTTTCCGGATTGGCTTCCGGTACATTCATATCTTTTATATCCATCAGAGCAAGCAAAGGAATAATGTACGTGTCGTGCCCGAAACGCAGATCCGCGGAAACATTTTTTTTCTGAATCGCATTTTCAGCGCAGGTCAGTATATTCTTCAATAAAAGGGAGGAAGCTTTCGAAACGGTCTTCCCGTT
>JACPGF010000181.1 GCA_016182615.1 Ignavibacteriales bacterium | reverse complement strand
TGGGCATCAGGGATATATACAAAACGACCGGCAGTTCTTTGCAAAGCTGCAATATCTTTGGAATAGTTAAGCAGTACAGTGTTTTAATACAAAAAGCCCCGGTTATTCCGGGGCTTTTTCTCATTAATCTACCATTAATAAACCACTATTGCTTTGACAATTAATTTTTATTACACTGCCCTCGGGTTTACACTTTGAATTTTGCCCTCATTTTTCATTATTCATTCTCAATTATTCATTATCACAACACTATCCGTTCTTTTTTTCAATTTTCGCCCAGGAATCACGAAGTGTTACTGTACGGTTAAACACAGGCGACCCGGGTTTTGAATCCTTATCAACACAAAAATAACCAAGGCGTTCAAACTGAAATTTGTCACCCGCGGCCGCATCCTTAAGTGCCGGTTCAACCTTACACGCGGGAAGGGTTATCAATGACTCTTTATTGATGAATTCTTTCCAGTCAATTACTTTATCTCCCTGCGGGTCTTCAACCGAAAATAAACGGTCGTACAAGTTCACTTCAACAGATACTGCATTGTGAGCCGAAACCCAGTGAATTGTTCCCTTTACTTTTTTCTTACTTGTACCGGTACCGCTCTTTGTCTCAGGATCAAACTCGCAATGGATTGCAGTGATGTTTCCATCAGCATCTTTTTCTATGCTGTTGCATTTAATAATATATGCATACCGTAAACGGACTTCTTTTCCCGGCGAGAGCCTGTGAAACTGGCTGACCGGGTTCTCCATAAAATCATCGTGCTCGATAAACAGCTCCCGTGAAAATTCAATTTTTCTGCTGCCGGCATTTGTATCTTCAGGATTATTTACAGCATCAAGCTCTTCAATCAGACCTTCAGTGTAATTATCAATAATTACTCTCACGGGGTTAAGAACGGCCATTCTACGGAGTGCTTTTTTATTCAAATCTTCACGGATGCAGTTTTCGAGTAATGCCACATCAATCACGTTATCCCGGCGGGCAACACCAATTTTATCGGTAAAAGCCCTGATCGATTCGGGCGTGTATCCCCTTCTCCGAAGGCCTGAGATAGTGGGCATTCGTGGGTCATCCCAGCTTTTAACAAAACCATCTTCTACCAACTGCAAAAGTTTACGTTTACTCATAACCGTGTAAGATAAATTCAACCGAGCAAATTCTATTTGCAACGGATGATGAATACCAAGCTGCTCAACAAACCAATCATATAAAGGCCTATGGTTTTCGAATTCTAAAGTACAGATAGAATGAGTGATTTTTTCTATTGAATCGCTCTGCCCGTGTGCCCAGTCATACATAGGATAGATATTCCAAGTTGCGCCGGTACGGTGATGTTCCTGATGCAGGATGCGGTACATAACCGGATCCCTCATATTCACATTCGGTGAAGCCATGTCAATTTTTGCACGCAGGGTTTTAGAGCCATCGGTAAACTCACCGGCCTTCATCCTTCTGAACAAATCAAGATTTTCTTCAACACTTCTGTTCCTGTACGGGCTTTCTTTTCCCGGCTCAGTTAATGTTCCACGGTAGGCACGGATTTGTTCGGCATTCAGTTCACAAACGTATGCCTTGCCGGCAAGAATCAGTTGCTCCGCCCAATCGTACAGTTGGGCAAAATAATCGGAGGCATAATACTCTGTTTTGCCCCAATTAAAACCTAACCAGTTTATGTCTTCTTTTATGGAATCAACATATTCCACTTCCTCTTTCGTGGGATTGGTATCATCAAACCGCAGATTACATGTACCATTATATTGCTTAGCCAGCCCAAAGTTCAGGCAAATTGACTTGGCATGGCCAATATGAAGATAGCCGTTAGGTTCCGGCGGAAACCGGGTATTTACCCTGCCTTCATATTTATTGGTTCTTAAATGCTCATCAATAATTTCATTAATAAAATTCTGTGGTGTTGATTCGGATGACGGGTTAATCGTGTTATCGTTCATAATTATTATAAAGTTTCATTAAAAATATTAATTCTCTCGATTGATTCCTCTTTACCGAGAATCACCGCGATATCATAGACACCCGGACCGCCGCCAACCCCGGAAAGGGCAAGCCGCAGCGGGTGAATAAGTTCTGCATTTTTGACTTCATTCTTTTCAGCTACAACATGTAAAGCATGTTCGAAGGATTCTTTGCTTCCATCACAGTTTTGTTGCAATTCGGCTATATATTCTTCCATCAGTTTCTTCGATTTTTCTGTAATACGTTTTGTTTTAACTGCGGCATCATAGGCTGCAGGCCTTTGAAAGAAATAGCTCCCATTTTTCCAAACCTCATGGATAAACTCCACTCTTTCACGCATGGCATCAATTACTGAAACCAGAAACTCAGTAGTGAATTCCTTCACCGGTAGATCAGAGTCTTGCAGGCTTTTTGCAAGCAATACGGCTAATTCCGGTGAGGATTTTTTCCTAAGGTGTTCTGCATTCAACCAGGTGAGTTTATTCAGGTCGAATACTGCGCCTGATTTATTGACCCTTTCTAAACTAAAGGCTTGTACTAGTTCATTAAGCTGGTAAAACTCTTTGTCGTCACCCGCTGTCCAGCCAAGCAGGGCAACAAAATTAACCATTGCCTCTGGCAAAAATCCTTTTGACTTATAATCCTCAACAGCAACATCACCCTGCCGTTTGCTCAGTTTACTTCTATCCGGATTTAACAAGAGTGGTAGATGTGAAAAAATAGGGATTTCCCAGCCAAATGCCTGATACAACAATACATGCTTTGGAGTTGAAGGGAGCCACTCTTCACCCCTGATCACATGCGTAATTTTCATCTGATGGTCATCGATAACATTGGCAAGATGATAGGTCGGGTATCCATCGCCTTTCAAAAGAACCTGATCATCAAGCGTATCGGACTGAAAGGAAATATGTCCGCGAACAATATCATCAAACTCAATAGATTGCCCGTCAAGAATACTCATCCGGATAACATAACGCTCACCGGCAGCTAATCTATCAGCCACTTCAGCATCCGAAAGGTGGATACAATGTTTATCATATTTCTTCTGCTGCCCGGCCTTTTCCTGTTCTACCTTCAGGGCATCAAGTCTTTCAGGTGTACAAAAACAATAGTAGGCTTTTTTCTTTTCGACGAGTTCCTTGCACAGAGACTGATAAATTTCCAACCGTTCAGATTGAATGTATGGGCCATACCCACCATCTTTATGCGGCCCCTCATCGTATGTAACACCGCACCATTCCAACGCGGCTATAAGGTTCTCAACCGCACCCGGTACATACCGGTTCCGGTCTGTGTCTTCAATCCGTAATACAAAAGTGCCGTTATTCTTTTTTGCAAATAAATAATTATAAAGAGCAGTCCGCAACCCCCCGACATGGAGATATCCGGTCGGGCTTGGAGCAAAACGAACTCTTGGAGTTTCGTTTATCATAAATTATAATCTCGAAGAGTTAATGTTTTCTGGAAGTATAGTGTTTTACTTTTTCAATAAATTCCACGCTGTCAATCGGTTTAGGGATGTAGTCTGTTGCTCCTGCTTCCAAACATTTTTCTTTATCACCTTTCATCGCGAAAGCGGTTAATGCAATAATCGGGGTATCAGTGTACTCGGGGATTTGCCGTATCCTCTCGGTAGCTTCAAAACCATTCATGACCGGCATTTGCATATCCATCAGAATTAACTCAAAATGCTGGCCTCTGGCTTGGCTTACAGCCTCTGCCCCGTTTTCGACAACAACAACTGAAGTGAACCCGTTCTTTTTAAGGAGCCGTGTTACTATTATCTGCGAGTGCTTATAATCTTCAACCAATAAAATTTTTGGAACGTCAACCGTTGTTTCTTTAACTTCTTCAGGTGAATTCGGCTGCTCGTACCGGTTAATCATCGAGTTTATAGTATCGGCAAGGTCTTCAATTTTTGTACTGCGCTTGCTCAGCAATTCAGTAAATAATCCATCAATGCTTTTTAAATCATCATCAAAGTTTTCTTTACCCGTGTAAATGATAATTGGAAGATTAGCGAATTTTGTTTGCGATTTAATCTGCTTTATCAGCTCAAATCCATTTAGTTCAGGCATGTCCAGATCGACAATTGCCAAGTCGAGCTGCATATCTTTAATTAATTCGATTACTCTCGATGAATGCGATTCGGCAATGGCATTAAACCCGACGCTTTCAATAGCACCTTTCACCAGGTTTAGTGTCGGTACATCATCATCAACACAAAGGATGTTTGAATCTTTTTTAAGTTTGTAACTTGTTAAAACTTCAACCAGGTCTTTGTATCGGATTGGCTTTACAAAGTATTCAACAGCTCCCATAAGGAATGCCTTTTGCTGTTCTGCCTCAACGGAACAAACAATTACCGGTGTATATTTTGAATGTTCCTCTTCACGGATGCGTTTTAATAGCTCCAAACCATTTACATCGGGCAGCACTATGTCCATGATGACAGCCAGGAACCTTTCTTTTTTGAGAAGGTCAAGAGCTTTCAATCCCGAATTAATGATCTGAGGTTCGTAGCCCCATTTATTCAAATAGTTGCTTAACAGTTTCGAGGTCGCGTAATCATCTTCAATCACTAGTACTTTGTTCTTACCGTCAATCTTGGGCAGTGCGCTTATTTTCGATTCGATGGTGCTCAGTGTACTTACAGGTAATTGTATCGTAAATGTTGAACCCGTTAATGGGGATGAAACTACATCAACAGTGCCACTCATCATTTCCAGAAAGCGTTTAGCCAATGGAATCGACAACATCGAGATCGGTATATACTTTGCTGTCTTTGCATCTACCAGTGCAGTCCCGGCAACGATCTGCGGTATATTTGAAACTGGAGTGAGAATGCCTGAATTAGAAATACGTATAATCAACCTGTTAGCATCAGCCATTACCGCGGATATGGTAACTTTGCCTGATTCCGTATGGTTTGCAAGAAGAATAGCAAATTGCTGTAAAACGTACCGGAGTTTCCCTGCATCCAGTTTTATCCCGTCCGGTATTCTGCTCTCGGATGATGATGAAACAGACACCTGTGTATTAGCAAGTTTTTCATTGAGCGAGCTGCTTGCCTCCTGAAGTATCATAGAAAGCTGCGCTGGAATAGGATTAAATGGAATTGCTAAAACTTCAGCTTTGGAATAATCTACAATATCATTAATTAATGTCAGCAGTTTTTGTGCATTCTCGCGCAAAGTACCAACGTATTCTTTTTGTGAATGTGTCAGTTGATCATCGCTTAATAAGGATGCGAATCCGATAATGCTATTGGTAGGTGTTCTCAGTTCATTTGCTGCCTCGGCAATAATTTTCTTGAAAGAACTTTGCAGGGCAAGGTTTCCGCCATTCCAAAGATCCAATACCGATTGCAGAAGGCTTCCGACAATCTTAAAAAAATCTTTATCGGCCGGAGTAAATGGTGTCCGGTTAGCTATTTTAATAAGATATT
>JACPGF010000180.1 GCA_016182615.1 Ignavibacteriales bacterium | reverse complement strand
CCTCGGTTATACTACAATTAATCCGGTATTTGTTGCCGGCCATATAAAAGAGTTATTGGAAGCAAAATCTATTGTTAATAAAACTGCACCTGCTGCGGAGTTAAATGACGTTCAGGCAATTTATAGCTTTCCTAAATCATCGCTTTGGAAAAATACCGTGTACCCAAAGGCGGATGAATCAAACTGGTTTATTTCGGGAACTGCAGCCTATTGGAATTCATTAAATGGTTTTTCACCTAATACGAACAAAAATTTCCAGCTGTTAAAAGATGATTTGACGGATTTAAACTACCGCTACCTCTATACCACAAGCAGGGAAAAAGATTTTGCCGCCATTAATGTGTCAACCGACTATTCCGGCTTTGGTTCTTATTATATTCCAAGGATTAAAGGGGTATTTGTATTACATCAGCTCAGATTATTGCTCGGTAATGACTTGTTTGCAAAATGTATGCAAAAAATTCACGAGAATTTTAGGGAAAAAGATATAACCACTTCAGATATTGTATCGATTTTTGAAAAAACAACCGGCAAAGATCTAAAAGAATTTTTCTCTCAATGGCTGAACGCGGATGGAGTCCCTAAGGTAAAAATTATCACTGAAACCGAAAAGAAGGATTCCTCATGGACTGTTACCGTAAAAGTAAATCAGATTGGTAAAGTATATCATTTTATTTCTACTATTTCGTTTGAGATGGATAAGGCAACAATTGTAAAGCAGGTTGAGGTGACAAAACCAGAGCAGTCCTTTTCGTTCAATTTTAACAGTACACCAATAGCAACAGTTTTTAATGCTGGAAACGATATCCCGGTTGATAAACAATTTTTCTATACATTTACCAATTTCTATGACGACTTCGCGAATACCCGCATCATTTATGGGACAAATTCCGAGATTGAGGCACAACATACTTTGGCGCTTCGTTTTTCGAAAACTTTAGCTGACAGGTTTACTGAAAAAATTCTTCCGGTATTTGAATCTCACGATTTGGTAGTTCTTGGTAATACCGCCTACAATTGTTTGACAGAAAAAATTGCGAAGATATACAACATAAGGATTGATAAAAACAGTTTTATCTGGCAGGGTAAAACCTACGCGGATTCTGATGATGGTATTTTTCTTGCTCTGCCAAATCCATATAACAAAAAACATGTTATTTATCTATTTTCCGCTAATAGTAGTTTGCAATTATACCAAATGTTAAAAAGTATGCAGCGGATGCCTGGTTTTGCCATATTTAAATCCGATCAGATAGTCTCGAAGGGTTATATCACGGAATAATCATTTTTGAACAAACGGGCAGATACCAAACTTTTTTGCTATCTGCCTGTTTGCTATATTTTGAGGTGTCGCTTCGATCCTTGCCCGAAACTTAACCCCATTAATCTCCAGCATAGTTGTAGGTTATATGATTGAACTGCCTCGTTTCAAAGTGAAACTTTGCCCTCTCTTCTTCGTCAACTTCCCTGCTAGCCGGGATACCTATACCCACTTTCGAAGTACACTCCTTTGCGGCTACCGGAAATAAATTGTTCTTGTTGACTAACAACTTGCCGGGACTGCACTCCGCTTAAGGTGTGCAAACAGACAAATGCCACGGAGAGACGATTAAATGAGGTGAAATCAAAATCTATTTGTTTAAAAATCAAGCACCCTAATTGCCTCCTTCTTTTCGCACCCTTAACTTTATAGTAAATTGAGTTTATTTACAGGCAACAGATTAATTTGAGCAACTCTTCTATATTGGGCTGAATGTTTAAGTATTGCAAAACCATTGGACTGTATCCAGACGAAGGCCGGGTTGAATTTCTTCAACTTGTTGATCGCGGGTGCGTTATTTGTCAGCCACCATTTTAACCAATCCAATTTGTCAAACATTTTTGAGACCTCTGACGTATTCGCAGAATGGACTTCTACAAACACGACTTTCCCATCATAGCCAATGGCATAATCCCATCTTGGAGCTTGAGGATATTTTACCATTGTGCACTTATCAATATCAAGGCTCCCATCGCATTTGCCATTATCCTTGACTTGGATTTTATTACTATATTTGCCCAGAGCCTTCAGGCCAGCTTGATAACAGTTCTTGACCTCCGGAGTTGATTCTACCGCTTCTTTAAATGTATTCTCCCTCATCAACTACTCCCCCTGCTCTTTGTAGTATTTAGATACCAACTCAGAAGCTTTACTGGCAAAATCGGAAAGGCCGCCCCAATTGGCTATACCATTATCATCATCGGAAGCATCCAATGAGGATATGTCTTTTATATTTACCTCTTTATTATTCATTTTAAAGAAATAGGCACTTATATCTTTTTCTTTTAATAATGTGGTAAACATATCGCGCATAAATGCATTTTTGTGAATATCAAATAATTCAAACACGGCATCAACAGGTGCTTTGAATTTTTGCAGATATTTTATTACCCAGGCAAATTCCAACAATACGGGGGAATGTGTGGAAATAATGATTTTATAATCCCGGGCAATTAGTTCAATGCACTGTAAGAGAACCGCTTTAATAGCTTCCGGATGAAGCCCCATTTCAGGTTCTTCTATGACAATATATTTGATATTATCTTTACGTTTTATTTTTGCCGGGGGACATAACCAGTATAAGCTTAATAGCAGCGGCATAAACTCCTTTTGCCCGGCCGACCAGGCCATGAAAGGTATTTTTGCATCCTTGATTTTCATCATGAAACGTTTCTTGTTGGCAACATCTAAAACAATCTGGCCATCGTGGAATATGCTTTTATTTATTGATTCCCTCAGGGATTCTTTTAATCTATTTGTTTGCGGGAAAATCAGTTTGTTGCTCCCTTTACCCATAGGGCTTTCCATCAAACGGCGTAACGTTTCACTAAAGTTTTTTAATACATACGGGTTGCCGGTCTCATAGTCCGAAAAAAAACGTGGCCAGCCGTTTGCAAGGCAAACCACCCTTTGAGCGGGTATATAAAACAATTTTTCTTCTTCTACCGTTTGCGCGTGAATTCTGCCAGGTGAAAGGAATTTTTCATCAATACGTTTCCCATCATATACTACCCGGGTTTCAGAATGCCAAATTGAACTCATGCCTTCACCGAAATACAAATCTAAATTATCTTTATAATCACTGCCCCAGACATAACCATATTGTTTTAGTACAGTTCGAATTTGCTTTTTATCCAAAAGCAATTTAAGGAGCTGCAGTAAAATACTCTTACCGCTTGCCTGAGGACCAACTAAAAACGTAATGTCCGAAAACTCGATTTTACCGTGAGCAATTGGACCAAACGAATCAATTTCAATGCTTTTCATTTTCTTTGTTTCCTATTTGACAACTCAAAGTTAAATAAATTTTGTTTTATTCACTATTTACCCGATACCATTATTATTTGACTAAATTTCACGCCTAACAGCTCATTCCTTTTTGTGCCCCAATAATGTAAACGGTACGCATCTGCTTGGCAATTACATTTACGTTAAACATATTTACCCCGGAACGCAAGATAGCCAACACATCTTTTGTATCTGAAAACAATTCAGTTGAGGTTTTTTTTAGCCTTACAACAATGTTTGCCTTATTCAAGTATTTCTATAAAATCTCTTATACAATCGTCGCTTCAATTCTTGCACGCAGCTTTAAGCGTAAATCTTCGGCATCTTTGTAAGTGATATGATTATACTGCCGTGTGTCGAAGTGTAAGTTTTTTACATCTGTTTCATCCACTACCCAGATGACCGGGATGCCTAAACCTTGTGCGAACCCGGCCTCATAGTAAACACCGCTGCGATCTCCGGTAAAATCCGCTACCATGAATTTCGATTTGCGAATCTCTGCGATTATCTGATCGCAGATTTTATTGTTATGTTGGACGGTATCAACCCGGATGCACTTAAAATTTGTTGAATCCTCGATCGCTGGTTTTATTCCTTGCTCGTAATACACCCGTCTGTTTTCATCAAACCACATCGCAACAAATACTTGGGCTGAATGTCCTAGTGGCTTGCTTTTTATTTGGTTGTAGTATTCCCAGCCTTTAGCCGTAACTTTTAGCGGTGTTGGAAAAATATTTGGGTGTTCACTTTTGTAAAGAAATACCAAATCAAGAAACGGTTTGACGATATACTCAGAATCACTCAAATC
>JACPGF010000179.1 GCA_016182615.1 Ignavibacteriales bacterium | reverse complement strand
ATACTTGTAGAGGAAGGGTTTTTTTATCCCCCCGATCGAGAATAAAGTATTTGTAACCAATTAAAAGGAATAAAAAAATGCGCAGAAATAAAATTGCCTTAATAGGCGGCGGCCAAATTGGCGGCGTTTTAGCTCAGTTAACGGCACTCAGGCAGTTAGGTGACGTTGTCTTATTTGATATCGTGCAGGATTTTCCTCAGGGAAAAGCACTTGACCTGGCAGAAGCCGCGAAAATAGACGGTTTTGACGGAAGAGTTACGGGCACGAACGATTATAGTGATATAACAGGTGCAGATATGGTAATTATTACCGCGGGATTGCCCCGTAAACCGGGCATGAGCCGCGATGATTTACTGGTAACGAACGCGAAAATTATGCAGAATGTTGCTGAAAATGTAAAACAATACGCACCGGATGCGATTGTTATCGTTATCTCGAATCCGCTTGACGCGATGGTAACCCTGTTCCGTAAAGTTTCCGGTTTCCCGCACCACAAAGTTATTGGTCAGGCAGGTGTACTGGATTCTTCCCGCTTCGCGACATTTATCGCGTGGGAGCTTGGTGTCTCGGTTAAAGACATTAATGCAATGGTTCTTGGCGGCCACGGCGATACCATGGTACCTTTGGTACGGTATGCAAATGTTAATGGCATTCCGGTAATGGAATTACTTGAACGGAAATACAAGGATGCAGCAAAAGCAAAAGAAGTTATGACCGCGATGGTTGAACGGACAAAGATGGCAGGCGGTGAAGTGGTTAAATTGTTAAAAACCGGCTCGGCATTTTATTCTCCCGCATCAGCAGCTATTCAAATGGCAGAAGCTATTTTGTTTGATGAAAAGCGTGTACTGCCCGTTTGCGCATATCTTAACGGCGAGTTTAATGTCAGTGGTTATTATGTAGGTGTTCCGGCTGTTCTGGGTGCAAACGGCATCGAGAAAATTTTAGAACTTACTCTGGACGCTGAGGAGCAGGCTTTAATGGATAACTCGGTTAAAGCAGTTACCGAGTTGGTTGCCGATATGGAACGGCTCGGCTTCTAAAGATTAATATCTTTTTTATAACGGGATTGTTGTGTGAGCAACAATCCCGTTTTTTGTTTTCATATACTTGAACCGGCTAAGGCAGACCATGACTCTCAAGATTACCGGTGTATGATTATTGAGTGCAATTGTTATTGTGCATGAAAAGGGATTCTATCAATTCAAAGTAACGGCAAAAAATCCATTAATCAAGTTCAGATAATGGTCATTTACTTAAATATTCACTTGTTACTGTATCATCTATCCATTTATAGAGTGACTGGAGTTCACTTGGATTTATACCCCTTTTCCGCCATTCGTTAAGTTTTTCATTGGCTTTTTCTGCAATGCGCTGCTCTATTGGTTTTACTATTTGCCTTATCCCGGTTTGTTTTTTATTTGCCACCCCAGCGATATTAATATACCGCTCTTTTTCACTCCCTTTAAATGAAAAGAGGTTATGCTTTATTGTTGTTGCCTGCTGGCTTACCGGAGCCGGGTTTTCTGAATTGTTTACAACAACTTCAGGTAATGGGATTTCAGGAACATTCCAAACGGGGATCGCAACGGAAGCAAGCGAAAACCCCAAGGCGGCCCATAAAGTGGTCAGACTAACAGGTTCCCCTTTTTTTATCCCTTCGATGACAACAACCGCACTGGTGCTGTTACGGGGGATATAATCTTGAAACGGAACATAGACTGTATCATTGTTATCTGCCGGGAGATTTTTGCTCAGGTCGGTTTTGGTTGCCGAATGGAATAAACAGCGCGAAACGTCCTGCAGTAAAAATGAAGCGGTAATACCGTTATTCTTGTATGCTTTTGTGAATAACTCAGAGGCTGTTTCAAACCGGATGTGGCCGTATCCGGCACTGCGGTCACCGGAAAACGAGTAATTGGTACGGATCAAATAACCCTCGGGCGCGATGGCCGGATCGTTAACATCGTATTTTGTATAGCCAAAGTTATTTGTTTCAAAATACGCGGCTCCGCCCGCAGCATCAATAATTCCAAAATTGGCTTCAACCCCAAGTGGTTTAGGGAGTGACTTGAGGAGCTGTTCAAAATCATCAACCGTGGCGCAGGTTTGCAGTGCAAGTTTCATCAAAATGCCCTCACGGTCTGCTATCTTCGTGGTATCACTTTCCGGTTTCAGGTTATACGATGCCGAATTCATAATGGCAAAACCGGCACTGTTCATACCGGACCAGACTTCTTTGCGCTGCAGATCAACCGAATTGATAAGGCCGATATAGGTATATTTACCGTCGGTAAAGTAAGCTAATGAGTTTTGTTCAAAGTCAGAATCGCGGTTTTTTAATAACAACGGCCTGCCATCCCGGCTTACTTTAGCTGAGACTATTGCAGTTGTGCAGGGAAAAATGGTTAGGCTGATTTGAACAATGAAGGCTAATAAAATTAACGGAGTTTTCATAATACCATGTTTGGATAAAAAGAATACTGCACAAAAATACACATTTTATTGTTTCATCCAATAAGAACTGGGTGAAGCCAGTATTAGATGGTGGCAGTTTATGCAAACTTTTTAGTCTTCCGGAAACTTAGCAGCAGGCAGAAAACAGACTCTCTTAAGCTTATTTTAAGCTGGCTTTTTGAAAGTAGATTATCTTGCCAAATTACATCATATTAATCCGTAATTGCAATTCCATAATTCTTTTGATTAAATCTTCAAATGCTGGTGCGTCTCCATGTATCATGTTTTCACGCAGTCTAAAATAATCCTGTCTGTAGGCATCCCAAACAGCATCAGGTGGTACAATCCTAATTTTAGCAGGTGCATGATTAACGTAATCTATTCCTCTTACCGGGGTAACAGTTCTTCGGTGCTCAACAATCTGATTGTATAAACTGACAGATTTCAGAGCTTTTTTCCCATATTCGGTATCCATTAGCTTTTCTAAATCGTATAAGTGCCTGCTCAACCTCTCTACCCGTATTATCTTTGAATCTTTCTGAAATTCTTCATGTAACAGAAAAACCTTTTCGAGAAAAGTTCCTTCAGGATTTACCGTTGCTATTGTTATGGCACTGTCGGCAAAGTCCCTTCCCTGGAAATACTCGCCAACAAATGAGCGAATGTTCACGGGGGTATTCGGCTCACGCATTGAGCGGCAGCCAATTTCAATAAGTACTGTTTGGTGCAGGTATTCACTTTTTCCCAATATAGTTGGGTACTGCACTTCGATAGTAACCGGATCCTGATCGTTCGCCTCCCCGTCTTTAATTTTTAGGACGATACCGGTAAACCCTGCAGCATTAAACCGTTCTGCGAGGATGGGGTAAAACTCGTCTTTTAAAAAGCAGTTCGATTTACGCCGGAGTTTTTTTAATTGCGTGTTGCTCGGTACAACAGGTACATTAAATCGCTTCCTATCCAAAGCTAAATCAATATCTTCCGAGAACCGCTCGATTAGCACTCATCCCTTACTTAACGAGGTGCCTCCCTTGAAAATAATATCCGCTGCAAATTCCGTCTGAAATATCAGGTCTATCGTCTGCACCACCCACCAGTCTTTTTCAATTGCATCCGGAGGTAAGCCCTTCCTTCGTGCGGTTTCGTTAAATATGTTTATCCGGTTTGTTTCGCTTAACCCTAGCCATTGTTCGCGTTGTTTGTGTTTCATTCCCTCCCTCGTTTATTATTGGTTTTATTACTTCACGTATCCAAGTCGGTGCAAGATTAATATCATGTTTTAATCTGTCCTTTTTTTCTTTGCGGAGTAATTGCTGAATTTTTTTTATGTCTTCTAAAGTTACTTTTTTTTCGATAACCAGACTGCTTATTTCGCCGATCGCGCTCAGGTTTTTAGGGGCTGTTTTCTTGAATGTGATGGTTCTTGTGCCAATTTTTATTTTTCTAGCGGCACCATCGGTAAGATAAACCACGTTTAACGGCACTTGAGGTGAAAGTCCCAAGCGATTAAGTGCGGAAACTCCAGTTGGGATTATCCTTGCGCGGTCACGTTTGGCAATAGCTTTTGCGATGTCCTCTATGCCCGGCAATATCTGCCCAATAATGCCGTCCTGTTTGGGCAGTACATAAATACCTGTGGCAACACGTACTAATTCACCCGTTTTTACTAAGCGCTCCAAGGCTTTACGTATCGCGGGGGCATTGCCATACATCAAAAAGCTTTCTGCAAAAACGAGCACACCCCTCCCGGCTTTTCGCATTTGGCTAACTATTTGTTTTTCTAAGCTATAATACATGTATATTCTTCAAAGTTTGTCACAAATATAGTATATATTTGTGACAAAAATATTAAACATTCTCCCGGAAATATTGAGCTGAGCAAATTCAAAATTAATTGCATAAAAATTCCTGCGCCTCATTCTATCATCCCACAGGAAATTGCCTTGTTGAGAAATTGCTGGGAAATCATAATATCATTAATCCTTTATCCTTCATCTTTGCCGGGTTTTGACATGGTGATTGATTTGTACGCCTATACAATTGGGAACTATTTTTGAACCTTCACCGCGTGAAACATGTTATAATAAAAGACGGGCGAATGGAGCTTGTATATTGATTTTTACCCGTCTTTTATATGTTAAATAATGTTATTGAATATTTATGGAAAAGAAAAAAGTAATAATCGTGGGCGGGGGCTTCGGGGGATTGACAGCCGCAAAGGAATTGCAAAATGAGCAGGATCTTGAAATTGTAATCTATGACAGGAATAATTATCACCTCTTTCAACCACTGTTGTATCAGGTCGCAACTGCTGCACTTTCACCCGCGGATATAGCTGCCCCAATCCGTTCGGTATTCCCGAACAGGGACAATGTTTACGTGTATATGGAAGAAGTTACCGGGATAAACAAAACGGCGCAAACAATAACCGTTAGCGGTGTTGACAGGCATTATAACTACCTGATACTTGCACCGGGCTCAAGGCATTCCTATTTCGGGAAAGATGCGTGGGAGCAGCACGCGCCGGGTATTAAAAATCTTGACGATGCATTACACATCCGTGAGAATTTGCTGTACTCGCTTGAAGAGGCGGAAAAAATCAATATTCCCGCAGAACGAAAAAAGTTTCTGACTTTTGTTATTATCGGCGGCGGTCCCACGGGAGTAGAAATGGCGGCTGCTATTGCCGAGACGGTACGGAAGTCAATTGAAAGTGATTACCGGAAAATCAATCCCAGTGATGCAAGGGTAATTTTAATTGAAGCCGGGCCGCGGGTGCTCGCTTCCTATGTACCGCAGCTCTCGGAGAAGGCTTTGACCGATTTGCAAGGTATGGGAGTGGAGATCCTATTGAACAACAAGGTTCTTAATATCGAAGAGGACATGGTTTTTACTGAACTGGGCAATTTTAACTCCCGCAACATTATTTGGGCCGCGGGAAATGTTGCTTCTCCTCTACTGAAGTCGCTTGATGTTGAGTTGGACAGAGCGGGCAGAGCCATTGTTACGCCAACTTTAAGTATTCCGGGCTTCGATAATATTTTCGTGGTCGGCGACTCGGCTCATAGTATCAATAAAAGCGGGATACAGTTGCCGGGTGTTGCACAAGTTGCAATGCAGGGCGGTGCTTATGTGGCAAAGTTGATTAAAAATCGGCACTCGGTTCAAGAACCAAAACCGTTTCATTATATTGACAAGGGCAGTATGGCAACAATCGGCAGGAATAAGGCAATCGCGGAAATATTCGGATTAAAGGTATCCGGTTACCCGGCGTGGCTTATCTGGTCATTGATTCACGTTGCATATCTTATCACGTTCCGCAGCCGCATACGTGTTATGGCGGAGTGGATTTGGTATTACCTAACCTTCCAGCGCGGTATTAAACTTATCACCGGAAGAAATCAGCAGATGTAATAAAATAGGCTGAAAGCCGATTAGATTTCAGTCTGTCAATTTTTCAACTAACTTTTGGCTTCCTAACTTTATCTATTCCGTAACCCCAGGCAACAAGCAGCCATTGAGAGAGGCCGACATAACCAATTGCTTCTGCCGATGGCGGCTGGTCGCCAACAATGTTCATGGTATAAATAACAAGAAGGAAAACAGCCAAACCCCACAGTGCATAGTTGCCTGACTTTTTTATTGGTCGCGTGGAGCGGATGTAGAGGAAAAGACCAGTTGCAAATATGGATGTTTCGATAATGATGGTAAATGGGATCGAATTCCACAAGCCAAGGCCAACATTTGCATGCATACCGGGTATAAGCGGTAAATCGGGTTTGTGGGTTATAAAGTCCAATACCCAATGGCTTATAACCAATGTTCCTAAAAGTATGGAACTTTTTGTATCCTTTTTGAAATAGTAATAAACACCCCCAAACAAGGCAGCCCAGAATATTACTCCGGCGAAACTATGAGAAAAGGGGTAATAGATAAAATTTAAAGGTGTAAAGGCTGTGTTTCCCGGCTCGATAATTACTTTTTCAATGCCCAAAATAATAAACACTGGCCAGAGTAAATCGATGAACTGGGCGGCCATAAATAGTGTGCCCAGTTTTGGACCGGTGCTTATACTTTTACCGGCAAACCCTGCTCCAAAATGTCCTATAAACATGATTATTCCTGCTTTTTAAACACAAGTATACACAACAACCCCAAGCCGGAAAAGCCGCTTTCAATGAACGGTAAAATGAAATGTTAAAAGGTGTAAATATATGTAGTAATTCCGGGCGGCTTTGCCATTTACAAAAAATGCACGGACATTTTCCTGTCCGTGCATTTAATTTTAATGTTTTTTTGTGAGTTCTTCACAATGCTTTAAATTATCTATTCCTGTTACCCCTCACAGGATTAGGAACCGGCCTTTTAACCGGGTATTGCGGGCTGATAAGGATGCTGTAATTGTAAGCGCCATTGTCAGCAATTGTAAGGTCACTAAAATCCACAAAGTTATCGCCATTCAGGTCTTCAGGCAGGTACCCCGAAAGATAGTTAAAACTGGCATTATCAACTTGGGTCAAATCGCTAAAATCGACAAAACCATCCTGATTGACATCGCCGCTCATCAAACACCACTTAGCACCTTTTTTACGCATATTATTTCCATACGCTTTGGCAGAGTCGGTGGAAAAGTTATATACAGCAAAATTATTAACAAACTGCATAGGGAGGCGGCTCCACGTCTCAATCGAGTTGCGGTGCTTTATAACAAGATAATAACTATCGGTTTGGTTAGCCGCGGCAAATGCAATGTTGCTGCTGCCACGGTTAGTAAGTTTTGTCAGCATGGAATCAACCCGTTCATACAGGCCGCTTGTTCTTATTAATACTACCGAGACAGAATCTGCAATCATCATATCAGTGGCTGCATTGTATAAGCCTTCCAAGAGCACTGTTAACTGTAGTTCAGCTGCACCGCCAACTTGATAGAGCACTTCCGTGGTATCACCATAATGATTTGGAGTAACTGCATCTGTTGCTATTACGGTAAGGGTCTCCGTACCCGTCCAAGTGGAGTCCATAGTTGCAGCTGCAATCCCCCGGTTAGGTCCTGCCGTAAACATGATGTATCCGGCGTTCATTTGCAGCGGGGATGAGGGGGAACCGAGAATCGCGTTGGAGGCAAACACTACACTGCCTTGTACGGGATATATTTTCTGCATGACGGCATCGTAGAACTTAAATGTAATATTCTCACCTGCACCATTAGCATACACCGTAAGAAAATACAGCCACTTGTTACCGAATTGTAACGGGGTAGCAACGCCGCGGAGTTCTCCGTTTGGTGCATACGCTGCCAATTTGTGCAGGGTGCCGGTTGTTTTTATGCCTGCTGAAGTCAGCTCGGCGGTTACTGTCATGTTCTGCTGAAACAGCGATGGATTGATAACCCAGGATGGGGAAGAAACATTTGGCGGCATTTGTTTGATACTATAGGAAATGGCAAGACTGTCGCCATCGGTTTCGGTAATGTACGACAGAATGTTCAGCGTCTGGAAACTGCCTCCGCGTGCTGCGAACTGTGTTGGAATAGTCCCGAATACAGGAGTGTTATCCGTAGAGCGTAAATTAAGAGTTACGGTATCCTGCGTGTAGAGTGCATTTGCCGTGTTATCGGTTACCCGGAAGATAACATGTTCAGTGCCTGACCAATCCGGAGGAGTTACAGAGATGTTTGCAACATTTCCCGAGCCAATATTTACTTGGACATGAGTATTGTTAAAGATAGAAATGGTTATCCCATCACCATCAAGTTCCGTGATATACGTATTAAGACTAATACTGCTAAAACTCTGTGGGGCAACAACGGACTGATCAGGTATCGCGCTAATCAACGGTGTGTTATCATTAAGTACTGTATATACTGCAGAGGTGGTATCCTGATAACCATTGAGCGTACCGGTATCGCGCACGGTAAAGCGGATACGGTTACTGCCAAACCATGTTGCATCATTCCGCGCAAAAGAGGCTAGTCCATTCTGATTGATCGAAACATATACATCACCGGCATCAATAGTGTAAGGAACTGAAGGTGTACCAAGAGAAGCATTTGTTACGAACGTGGTTTTCTGTTTAACCGCAACGTTTTTCATCACCGTAGTATCGTAGTATCTAAACGTAATACTGTCACCTACCGTATTAGAATAAATGGTCAAAAAGAATAATTGCTTACCGGCAAAGTTTATTCCGGAAGCAACACCCCTGACCTGCCCGCCAACAAACGCGGCCAAAAGATTATTATTGCCGTTTATAGTACCACCGGGAAAATTCACTTCTGCCGTAACGGTCATGGACGCATTAAAAAGAGCTGGATTAACAGTCCAGACAGGTACCGCATCATTACCCCCGGCAGTTATATACATGTAACTCCAGGCGAGTGAATCGCCGTCTGTTTCGGTAACATACGAGCGGAGATTAGCCGGTGCAAAAAGTGTGTTCTTACCAATGGTCTGCCCCGGAATGCTGTTAAAGAGAGGGGCATGGTCAATACGGACTACGCTAAAAACAACGGTATCTTCTCCATACAATCCCGAAGCATTGTTTTCAGTGGCTCTGAAAATCACGGTGTCAGTACCCGTCCATAGTGCCGGATAAGTTACCGTGGCAGTACTATCGGAAATGTTTACCAGAATATGCGCGTTTTTCCTATAACTCCAAATAACCGGGTCATTCTCCTGTTCAACAAGATAGTTACTTAAATTAATCACGGCAAAAGAACTGCCCGATTCAACGGTCTGATTGGGAATACCACTGACAACCGGCGCATGGTTGAATAGGAAAAAAGTGTGTAGCAGGTAAGGGTCAGACAATGAACCATATACACCGTTAGCCAGGATAGTCAATTGTTCAGAGGCATCGAGAACTGAATCGACACTGCCAAAGTACACTTTGAAAGTGATGTTTTCGGAGGAGTTATTGGTGTAAACGGTCAGAAAGAAATATTTTTCACCTCCGAAAGATAAAGGTGTAGCAGTACCTCGTACTTCATTGCCGGCAAATGCTCCTAGTATAACAGTACCTTCGGGAATGCTGCCGTTATTATACATAACTTTAGCAGTAACCGTAGCATTGTACTGATACTGATTTGGGTTTACCTGCCACGCGGGCGGCGATTTTTGCTGCGCAGGCGTGAAGTGGCAGAGTAAAATTGCGATAAAGAAACTTAGCGATTTTTTCATATTTCCTTAGTATTAAATTGAGCGGTGCTTATGCACCGCTCTCGAAAGCAAAGCTCTATTTTAAAAATGTTAGTTTTTTTGTTGACTGGTAATTACCGGCTTTCATAGAATATATATATATACCGGAAGAAACAACATCGGAATAGTCATTTCTACCATCCCAGACAACAGAATAGAATCCAGCCTGTTTATGTTCGCCAACAATCTGTTTTACCTTTTCACCCATGATGTTGTAGATGATTATTTCAACATCAGTTTCAACCGGAACGGCAAAACCGATCGTCGTTGACGGATTGAACGGGTTAGGATAATTCTGTGACAACGAAAACTCAACCGGGAGCAATTTCGCGGCACTCGCACCCAATGGATCGTTGGTTATCGTCAAAGGTTCTTTTAGTGTACCATAGATTCGGTCGGCTTCAAATACCATTGTTCCGGGTACAGTAACAACAGTTTTTGTGTAACCATTATAGACTTTGATTGAAAGAGAGTCGTTAACGGCCTTGTTACTATATGCCGACAAATAGAAAACGTATGCTTTTGCTAAGTCGGAATACACGGCCTGAACCATACCGCGGCATTCATTATCTTTAAACAATCCTAATGCCGTTTCTGTTCCAATTGAATCGATAATTCCATTCGCCAGAACCGCTACTGCATTCATCGAGTACTGGTATCGATTAATATTCAACATCCATTCCGGTTGCCCGGGAATAAACTTCTGAGAAGCATCCTCTGCAAGTATCAACGCTGCAGCAGGGGCTGCACCCGATGGATATAACAGAGTATCAATGTGTCCGAGTTTTATAAAATAACCAAGTTTAGGTTTCATTTGGGTTAAATCGCCAACCCAGCCAAAGACCGAGTCGAAAATTGCAAACGAAAATTGGCTTTTAATCAGATCACCGTTTTGCGCATTAAGACTGCTCAGTGCCGTGTTAACATCAAGGTTCGCCTGAGGCAGATATCCAATATAGTTCCATCCTGCATTAATTACAATAGGGTTAATTCCCGGAGGAACCGGATAACCAACATGATTCAGTGAATCTTTATTAGACAGTTTTAGTAAATACATTTTGGTGTTTCGTATAGTATCCAGTGAACCAAACCAAACATCATTGTTAACATATTGTGCAAACGAGGTCTGGTCTTTGACAATATCATTTGGTGAAGGGGATAATCCCGAAAGAACGTTGCTCACGGACATATCGGCAGACTCCGTATTAAACGAAAGCCAGGTCCAGCCGCTTTTCATCGAGTATTGTTGAATTGTTTGGTTCGTGGCGGTAATGGTTACCGGGTTATTAACAGTACCGAGTACTGAGTTCGAAGCAAAAGTAAACTGCTCAATAACCTGCCCGAATTCATTGCACAAGGATGAATCCCAAACACGCATTTGCAATTGTTCGCCATTTTCAATATTGCTGTAAACCGTAAGGAAAACACGGAATGTATTTGCATTAAGTTGTTTTAACCGTGCAGAGCCGCGTAATTCCTGCCCAACAAATACACCGACAAGGTCATTCGGGTTAATACTTGCCGCGGTATCAATATACAGTTTTCCAACGATGTTCATCGAGTACTGGAACATTGATTCGTTTACTACCCAGTTGGGTGAATGGCATAAAACATTGATATGAATGCGTAGCGGCTGGTCACCATAAATGGTAGAATCCGTAACTGTTACATCATAGCTGCCATAGCCAAGATTCGGACCAAATGTAAACTCAATCGGCACGTTTCCTAAATTAGGAACAATTCCGTTGGTTGAAGAAACACCCATCCAACTAGGAATGTTGTGCAGGTGATAAGGATTCGGGAATCCCGAATTGTTCACAAGTTGACGGGTGATTGTAACAGGTTCGCCTAACTCTTTGGTGACGGTTATATCTCCGCCGCTCCAGCGGACCGGGCTTTTTTGTACAACAAATTCCCATGCAATAGAATCTTTATAAGTGGTG
>JACPGF010000178.1 GCA_016182615.1 Ignavibacteriales bacterium | reverse complement strand
GTATGCCGTTTTGAATAAGTACAACAGCCTTACCACTTCGTCTTGCCTGCTTTGGAGTAAATTCACGCTTTCCACCAACCACACAACAATGAATGGGTCTGCCTTGAGCAGAGTAACCAATTGTTTTTAGGGAAACGGTGTTCGAGTGTTTCTCGAGTAATTTAAAGTATGCAATTGACTTATCATAATCCGGTGAGTCAACCATACCGCTTAATTCAAAAAAAGTTTTAAATTCCTGTAATAGCTCCGGGGCAATTGTATTTTTCATGCTTTGTAAATAGTTCTACTTAAAGTTTGAGAGTTTTTTATTTCGTTAGTTTATTGTTTGCTGAAAAATGTTGGTGTACAAAATACTCAATGCATGCATCAGTCTATTAATAAAAAAACCGGTGTTACCGGCGCATTGGTATAAGCACAAACGGTTATTTGCAGACTTTTAATCTATAAAAATTCATAGCGCGCTGATCCAATTCATCAGAAAAATGCTTCAGTACCCGAAAGATTGTTACTGCATTTGACCCTGCACAACATTTTTAAATACTTCGAAGTTAGCCCGCAACATCGTCATCATTGAACCAATATCTTGAAAGGCTCCGCTCTTGGCTGCTAATTCAATTTCTTTTGCCTGATCACCCATAAGCTTTGCACCCAAAGAATAACTTGCACCTTTAATGGTATGTGCTTCGGAAATAATCGATTTAGCATTTTGTTCTGCAAGATGGTTATCGAGAATTGCCATACGCCGCATTGTGTCTTGCAAATAGGTATTTAAAAGTTCAACCTTGAATTCCGGATCATCAAGACTAACGCTGCGGAAATGTTCGAGATCAAAAACCTTATCCGGATCGGTAACTACCGCGGGTGGTTGAAGGCTTACCGGCACAACCGGTTGTAAGGGTTCGGGAACATCCGGCGGGGGATCGGAAATTACTTCTATCTGCTTCTGCACAGCAATTGCTGCAGGGGGCGATGGCTCAACAGCAGAAACAGCAGGAGCAACTACCGGAGGAGCAACTTGAACATTACCCTGAGAAGAACCAATGGTAACTGTTTTTGTTGCAGAAATACGGGGAACAGCGGCTTCCGCGGGTATTTTTTCTTGTGAGGCCTTAACCTGCATGGCCATTAATTTTTCACGGACAACAGAATAATCAATCTCGAGCCATTTGTCGAGCATCGAGATCAGTTCCTGATTTTTAATGGGCTTTGTCAGATAGTCACTCATGCCGGCAGCCAAGCATTTTTCACGATCGGCGGCAGTTGCATGCGCTGTAAGAGCTATTATGGGCATTTTAGCGTTGTACGGCCCAATCATTCTAATTTTCTGAGTGGCTGTAAATCCATCCATCTCAGGCATTTGCACATCCATCAATATCAGATTATATTTTCTAGGATTAGCGCTTACTGCCTGAAAAGCTTCCAAACCGTTCGAAGCTGCCTCGGCGTTCAAACCGGCATCCTCCAAAATCCTGAGAACAACCTTTTTGTTAACCAAATTATCTTCCGCGACCAGTACTTTAAACTGTGCTCTTGCTGCTTTAATATCAGCGTGCCTTATTAATTGAGCAGTCACCTCAGGCACCGGTGCAGGTACCACACTTACCCTGCTCTTAAGTTTATCAAGGAAACTTGCCTGTCTTTCGTATTTAAGGACACAAGTAAATGAGAAGGTAGATCCTTTGTCAATTTCACTTTCAACCCAAATTGAGCCGTTCATCATATTCGCCAGTTCGCGGCAGATAGCCAAACCCAGCCAGGTGCCGCCAAATTTTCTGGTGTAAGAGCCATCAACCTGAGAAAACGGTTTAAATAACTGTGCAACTTTTTCCGGTGGGATTCCAACTCCCGAATCTTTCACAGAGCACGTCAGTTTAACCTTATCAGCAGCGATTTTTTCAGACATCACCGATATTTTGATCTCACCCTTTGAAGTAAATTTCACGGCATTTGACAGGAGATTAAGATATATTTGCCGCAGCCGGGTTGAATCACCTAATTGGTACGGGGAGAAACGATAGCCAAGGCATCATTAACAACCTTTTGCATACTAAACCCGACCTCTTCAAGCTCCATTTTACCTGCCTCGATTTTAGAAAAATCGAGTATGTCATTCACCAGATCGAGTAATGACTCAGCCGAAGATTTTGCATTGTTGATAAAATCTTTTAATTCTTCTTCATTCCTGTATGATTCACTTTCAACCAGCGTCAGGAAACCTATAATCCCATTAATCGGAGTACGGATTTCATGACTCATGTTTGCAAGAAATTGGCTTTTTATTTCAGATGACTTTACCGCTTCATGAGCCAGATTCTCCGATTTCATTTTCTCTTGATGCAATTCATCTTGTATTCGGTTCTGTACATCCTCCAACTGCACCTGTTCGGTTATATCACTGATACTGCCTTCGAAATACACTTTTTTATCGTCTATTTCATCCCGCACCATCCTGTCACTTACCCGGACGGTAATAATGGTTCCATCTTTCCGTTTTAACTTTAGACGGTAGTCAGACACCTCGCCTTTATGCTGCAATAGCATTATCAAACGGTCTCGGTCCGAGGGTTTTACATACAAGTCCTTTTGAATATCAACATTTTTTAACTCTTCCTCGCTTTCGTAGCGCAGCATTTTTACCAAAGCCGGGTTCGTGGTGAGAAACTTTCCTTCAGGGCTCGATTGGAAAATTCCTTCTGCCGAATGCTCAAATATCGAACGGTATTTACGTTCAGAAAGTTTAACGAGGAATGATTTATCAGAAAGGTCGGCCCGCAACCTGAAGTTAACCGCGCTGCCAATAACCGATATGACGCTGAGAAACAATACGAACAGTACTGATTCGTACATGTTAGGAAGAAAATATATCTGCTTGTCATTAAGCAAAATTGCCGAAGCAAATACAATATTATAATATATGGCAACAATTATTTGGTTCTTTAGATCCCAACTGAGAAACAACGCGGAAGTAAATATCATTAACCCGACGATTTGAGAGTTAACAATCAGGGTTGAGGGCATCAATAAAATCATATAACCACTGGAGGCAATTATTGTTACCAGCAGTACATGCACAAGAAGCACGGGCTTTTTAAGCGCGTGCTTTGAGTATAAAATCCAAAGAATAAAAAAGGAAATAACCGTAGCAGTGAGCCGGGTAAAATAGACCGGAACAGAAAACTCCGCAAAATAACGGACTTCGAATACCATCGAAAACAGCCCGGAGATAGCAATAAGTAAGGTGATTACCCGTAAAGGCAGAATCAGGTTTTCTTCTGCTTCTTTCTTGAAGTTGTGCTGTTTGCGCTCCTCGAAAGCTTTGCCTGCATCATAGATAAAATCTACTATTGTTGCATTGGTTTTTCTGCTCATTTAGTCCGGTTCATTCTACCATGAATAAATTATTAGAATGAAAGATACTAAAAAAAATCACTTTGTACTACTTAACATCAAGTGTAGAGTTTCCCCAAAAAATAAAGTTAGCAAAAATGATGTAAGTTTTGTAAATATAAGGAGATAAACAAAAGCAATCCGAAAGGAGAAAAGAATGCAAGCAAGAAAAAAAGAGTTGCCAGCATTTAGAGCTCTTCGCGTGCT
>JACPGF010000186.1 GCA_016182615.1 Ignavibacteriales bacterium | reverse complement strand
TGTTGAGCCCGTGTATCATAAACAAACGGTTAACCTCTCGGCATACAGCGGCAGGAATGCAAAAATCCGGTGGCGTGATGTGAGTGATGAATCTCTTGAAGCAATGGGCACAGCGCTTGATGATGTGGAGATAACCGGTTTACCGCACATGAACACTGGCACAAAAAACATAGAACAATTTTCGGAAGAGAATTTCGAGCTGCTCAGCAATTATCCTAATCCGTTCAATCCCGCGACAACCATACAATATCGTGTAGCTGCTTCATCAAAAATTACTATCCGTATTTATGATGTCTTGGGCAACACCGTGGCAACACTAACCGATGAGATAAAGAACAAAGGCAGTTATTCTGTTCAATGGCATGCACAGGGTTGCCCGTCCGGCATTTACTTTTGCGAAATGCAAAGATTAAAAAAATATTGGCAAGACACTATAATGTATGGGAACGGCTTAATCCCAATTTGTGGAACGGTAATGCAAATTTTTTCAAGTCAGGTAATAGCAAAAAGCTATAACCTCACCCCCGCCCTCTCCTTCGTAAGGAGAGGGAGCCGCAACAGCTTGTTATTGAAGATGTTACAGGCTTTAGTAACTTGCAATATGTCATGTGGGTTAATTTCCGTTTAAGGTTTTCCGTGGGACACTCCGGCTTTTAAAAATGCAAAGGCCGTCTTAACCCAATAGTTAAGACGGCCTCTTTATTATCAATGAATCAGAATTATTTTATTGCTACCGCATCTTCGAGCAATACTTTGTAAGAATAGCCATAACCAAAATCTTTGTCTATTGCAATTTTACCGCTAAAAGCAATCACATCGCCAACATTAAACTCGGCTGCAGTTGTAACGGTTAAATCAAAATCGCCCTTGTTTTCTGTGCCATCCTGAATATGCAGCCAGTTTTTACCCATGATGCCATTGTTGACTTTAGTTACTTTACCACGGATCTTAACTTCTTTGCCAGCATACTTGGCAGAACTTGCGAATAGTTCTGCTATGCTTATGCCGCCGGGATATTTTTCAACCGATACTTCAGTTTTTTCAATTGCCGGTTTCTGTGGAGTGTTACCCATGGGCGGAGTTCCTTTTATAACAGCCGTCGGCAGTTTATCGGATATTTCATTAACAAATAAAATGGAATCAAAGGTTTTATCTAATTCGGTGCTTTTAAAGCCCTTCATTTCCATGCCTTTTTCATAATAGTAGAACTCGCCTTTTTTAGCATCCATTTTCGGCCCGGCAAGCCAGTACTCGCTGCCATTTTCACTAACACGTAAGTACGTATAAGATGAAACCTGAATAACTTCCAATGCTTCAACTTTATGAAATCCCGCCTTCAGGGCATCTATTTCTTCTTGTGACTGTTCTTTTTTTGCACATCCGACTGCCAGCATGAGAAACAGGACAAAGACGGATAAAAACACTTTTTGCATGATTTGCCTTTTTAGTTTATAAATTTTAAAAATCAAAATAAGCAATCGAAACCTTCTTAAAAAAAATAATCCGAAATTTTTCCGGGGAGAATTATTGCACCTAATCCATCCCCACAGCCAACCTCAGACACTCTTTTGTTTTGTCGGCTCAAGGATTTAGTAATTTTAACAGGAAAATTATCCCTGTACCCGCTCACCAGTTTATCAAGTGGTTTCTGGCGGCATCAATACTAACTGCAGCTAACAAATTTTGCCTTATTCTCAACAATGTAAAAGACGCATTCGTGGCGAATCGGTATATCAGTACTATAAAAATATTTTATAAGCGTATTTCACTCCCCCAAAAGATTATTTACCCTGACTTTGTATCCACTTCACCGTTTCTTCCACCACTCGCGGGTTAAACTTGGTGCGCATTTCCTGCCGGTACAGGGTTAAATCCGCGCGTATTTTATAGCTTTCGGTAAGGCTGCCAAGCAGCAGGAATGCATGGTCTGTTTTTGGTATGGTTACAAAGGTGCCGTTACCGGGATGCTTGTAATTGATAATTTCTGCCATTCTTGCCATGGCATTAGGCTCGAACACTTCCACATCTGCTTCACCATACATAGAAAGGAATTTTCCATTGTAGTCCAGTAAATCCAGTGTCGTGTTCATATCTTCTACCGATGAAAAGAACTTGTATGACCTTCCGAATATTAATGCATCACCATCCCATTGCAGGTCACGCAGCATAAGGGATTTGTACACGGTGTCTTCCTCTGCAACTTGTCTAGTGTTTTTCTTCTCAACGCATAAGCGGTAAAAAATGGTTCTGTACGCTGCCAGGTCTTTTTCATTTTGTGCATAGTCAACCGTTCCAAACCCGAAGTTTTGTGCGCGTATCATTCTAAACAAGTATTCCGACCAGTACTCATGTGTAGTACCATAAACAACTACTCCCGCGGGCTGATATTTTGCAGCAATAGCGGGCCCTATTTTTCCGCCCATGGAATGCCCCCAGATATAAAGCTGTGATGTATCCGCGGAAGGCAGGTTTTTCATGAACAAGTAAGCCGCGGCGAACGCATCGGTTTCTGCAAAAATATCCATGTTTACACAATCGGGCACATTCATCGTCTCCCCTACTCCCGGTTTTTCAACACGCACGACAATATAACCGGCAGCAGTCAATCCGTCAGTCAGTTTACGGTACGGGTGCCAATCGGGCAAATCGCACACGGGTGAACAAGTATATCCCTGCACGAGTAAGACCGCGGGATACTTACCACTCTGTTTCGGCTTAGTTATAATTGCACGCAGCAATCCGGACTTGTATGGAACCGCGTCATAGATTACATCAAAATCTGCTGAAGTTTCTTTTGGCTTGCCTATCGCTTTTCCGGTAACACTCAGTTGTTTCCCGTTTCTGCTGATGGTAATACTGATTTCATCACCTTCAAATAATACAACTTTCGGCAAGTCCAAAGGAGTTTGTATTTTTTGCATATTGACACTAATCAGGATATCGTTTGCTTGTATTTGCATTGCTGCCGCGGTACCGCCGGGCAAAATGCTTTTTACTATTACCCCGGAATTCTGTGGAAGGTTGTTAGCGTCGCGGGCTGAGTCGGTGATTGTTTCTTGCTGAATACCGAAATACACTTTCCTGCGTAATTCCTGACTATTTATACCGCTGCTTGCAGCAAGGATTAAAACAATAACAATGGCTCTATAAAACATATCAGACATCCTTTATTTTATAATTGGAAATCTACTAAATGTAATTGTTTTCACCCAAGAGAATGTGATAGACGGCTTTGGGGGCAGACTGGAATTTACACAAATTCGTAAATACTCAGCTTATGCTAAATTAAGACAAGTTTAGGCATTTCATTCAACGGTTCACCGGATTTTCCGGTGGAGTTTTTTAAGAAGATTAAAAATTTAAGCACTTAGCCATTGCTCCAAATATACGGTGTCCGGTTATAGTCCAGATGGAACTCAAAAGTTAAATGATATCCTGTTACACTTGCGGTTTAGGTCCTTCCAGGCTTCAGAAACCCGGTATATGAATATGTTATTGTGATAAGCAAAAATCGGGAAGCCCGGCAGGGCTGGAATAGCTATGCCGAAGGCATGCCTTGTATATTTAAAATATAGTTAAAACCAAAAATATTTATTGCCAAAGAGGCAAGAAATATTTAACCTTGCGGAAGAGAAGGAGCATGCCTTGGGTCATAGAACCCGTGCCAGA
>JACPGF010000185.1 GCA_016182615.1 Ignavibacteriales bacterium | reverse complement strand
CTCTATAATTATAACATAACCCGGATCTAACTGAAATTGCAGGGGGATAACCGAAAAAGAATAATGCCGCGTCATATCCATCGATGGAGTAAACTCATCATATTCCACTGCTTCAAATATTAATTCCTGCCCCAGCAGTGCAATGCTTATTTTGTGTTGTACAAACAAAAGCTTTTTGAATTTATCGAACAAATACTTGTTCTGCATGTCTTCGGGTGCTTGTAAAAATTGTAGTGCTGCATCGTTAAACGTATTAACACCCAAATTAATATCCGTGGAGATAATACCAAAGGGCAGAGAGTTAACAAGACTGTCGATGTACGTAAGTGAATTACTCAGCCGCATTTCAGCATGACGCTGCAGTGTTATATCATCAATCAACAAAAACGTTGTCGGTTCATTACCAAGAATAACTTTACGCGAGTACAAGTTGACAATTTTGCCGTTATCTGATTTGTCCGTTATCGTTATTTCGTATTTATCAAGATCCCCTTCCTGCTGAATTTTACTAAATATTTTTCCGGTGATTTGTGCTCCGTAAAAATCTGCCAGCGTGTGTTTAAGCGCGTACTGCATATCGCACGCCAGCAGCAGCAGCCCCGCCTTGTTTATTGCAACAATGTGATGTTGTGGAGTCTGATCTACAACAATATTCGCGGTTGGTGAAAATTCAAAGAGCCTTCTGAATTTTTCCTCACTTTGCAGTAATGCCGACTCAGCTTCTTTTTGAAAGGACAGGTCCCTGAATATGCAAACGTTCAGATTGCCATCGCTATGCAGAACAGTACGGGATCTAATTTCAAGCGGTACCGTGCTGCCGTCTTTTCTTATCCCGCCTATTTCAAAAGGTGCCAACCCGATTACATTCATATTGTCGAGAGAGACCGCTGGTGAATTTGCATTAAGCAGTTCGCGGATGTTTTTTCCTTGAAGTTCTTTTTTTCCGTATCCGAACAAATCACAAAACTGCTTGTTCACATCGGTAATTATTTCATCTTTAACCAATGCAATGCCCTCGAACGTTGCTTCAGCTAATGTTTTAAATCGTGCTTCACTCCGTTTTGTCTTTTCCTCGGCTTTTTTCCGTTCCGTTATATCGGAGCTTGAACCTATTGCACGGAGAGGGCGCCCATCTTCGGCAGCTTCAGCCAAAAAAATACGGGAATTAATCCACATCCATGAGCCCTGTTTTGTAATTACCCTGTACTCGCTTTCGGTTTTTTTTCTGTCCGAAATAAAAAATTTTTCCAGATCACCTGCTAGCCGCTCCTTATCCTCTGGGTGAACGATTTCCAGCCAGGCAGACATATCCTCCGGAAATTCTGCTTTGGAATATCCCGTCATCGCCAAGTACCGGTCACTTACCTTTACCTTATTGCTTTGCATATTCCAGTCCCATATACCATCGTTAGAGCCCTCGATGATAAACTTCATGGTCTTTTCGTTTTCCGACAATTCGGATTGGAGTTTATTTGAATGAATGACGCTGGCCAAATTACGCTGGTAAATGAGTATAATAAAAAAGAAAAAACTGAGGCTGTCTAAAAAAAGAAGGTGATAAACCCCGTTCATAATGAGCAGATTGTCCAGAGCAAGAGAACCCAAACCAAAAGATACCGCCCAGACAACTTTATTTATACTTTCTTTTTGCCCTTGTTTATAGGCATACTTGAATGCAACAATATTAAAATAGAGCACATAAATAATAAAGCCGATTACAACATATTGGAAACTGGATGGTTGAGGCACAGGCGAATAAATTACCTCACCCCAAGGTAATATAACCGGATGCATAGAACTGACTGATGCATACGAAAGACCTGCCGGAGCAATTGCATTAACAATAGCAAGTATTCCAAAACTGGCGTAGATAACCACCGGATGCGTGTTGTTTTTATACCCGGTTATATGCCTGATAAGTATGATTAAGGATAAGCCACACAGGAGCAGCGTATAATTTACCAGTTTGTCGAATATAATAAAATTCGCGGGTGAAGCGTGTTTATAATTCAGAAGTGTAAGCAGCAGATAAACGGTAATAAAAATCCCTAAAAATGAAAAGGCCCGGTTAATCTCTTTTTCAATTTTATTTTTCCATAGGTACAAGCTGAAGCCTGTGCTTATGAGAAATCCACCTATTATTACTCCGTTAAAAAGATTAAGCAGCTGCATATAATAAATCCTGTACTGAATATATCATTAAACGTAGCCGGTAAGGCAAAGCCTTACGGTCTCGCTGGCATTCATCACACGGCAGTACACAAGAGAGACTGGGACAACAACAAGTTTAAACAAGTGCCCCGGTTAAAAGTAACGGTGTTTGGTGTGTTCCCTTGTTTATTATCGCAATATCCGGCGAATTGTTAACGCAATGCAAATAGAAATTTTTACTTGCTCAGGTATTCAGTAAGCATACCGGGAATTTTATAAAACAGATTTTTGGAGAGCCGCAGCCTGATATGCGCTGTAAAGTCAACGGTTTCGCGTAGAGAAAAGAATTTATTTACAGAAGATACCAGGCTGTTTTCAGACTCGGGTTCTGCCAAAAGCCCGGTTAAACCGTCATCAACAAACTCAGCAAGCCCCCCGACTTTTGTAACAATAACCGGCTTCAGAAAACCATACGCGATATTAAGTATGCCGCTCTGCGTGGCGCTGCGGTACGGAAGCATAACAACATCGCAAACAGAATAATACTTCCAAACTTCTTCATTGGGAACAAAGATATTTTCAAATTTTACATACTGCCCGATGCCCAACTCTGTAATGAGCGAGGTGTATATTGCCGGGTCTTCGTATGATTCGCCAACCGCCAATAAACGGTAAGAAGGATCTTGAGCAACAAGTTTTTTAAAAGCACGCAATAATACGTCCAACCCCTTGTAGTTGCGGATATACCCGAAAAACAATAACACTTTGTGCTCATCGGTAAATCCGAATGCACTTCTGCTGAACACAGGGCTCTCGGAAGTATAGCAGTCATAGATGGGTAATTCGGCCTGAAATACAGTTTTACCGGGAAATGTTGTCATTATATCTCTGGCAACCTTTTCTGACAGGGTAAGGAAGGCCTCGGCACGGTGCAAACCGAGCTTGGTTAGCGTGTAGTCGATTGGACTGCCCTCGTGGGAGATAAAATTTTCTGCAATAAAAAGCAGTTTGCTTTTACTCGTCCATCGCAGCAATGCAGCAATACTTGCATGGCAGGGGGCAAAAAACGGGTGCCACCAGTCAAAAATTACCAGATCGGCATTCTCATTCTTTATTTGGCTTGCTACCGAAATCCAGTTAAAAGGGTTTATGGAATTTACCGCCCTTTTTGAAGGTGCCTTTTTGATTACCTTGTCGCTCGTATCGAACTGCGTGGTGCCGGGGAATAAAAACGATGGATACAGCAGTTTGTAATTGTATATTACAACCTCGAATGAGTCTTTAAGTATATCATACAAATGCGAAACGAATAAGGAATTACCGCCCCTGTACGGGTAAGCAGGTCCGACAATCACTATCTTCTTCATTTAAAGCTCTATTACCTGATGCGAAAAGACATCGGTTTTTATTTCATTAAAGAGTTTGTGGATTAACTGGTCACCATACTTATTTGCAAAGTAAAAATAACCGAAAAGCCTTGCAACTGCCGCACGGTTGTTTCATTCTTCCTTTTTTGGGCTTCCATTACTTTTGTTTTATACTCCGCTAAACTGCTCACAATTTTAACTTTATAACGGTCAGCGGCATCGGCTATTGTTTTATCAATTTCCAGAATTTGCTGCTGCAAACTGTCTATTATTTTTTCAAGTTCTGCCTGTGACTCGGCAAACCGTGCATCCACATCAAAACTTTGGGTGCGGTTAAGGGTTTTTTGTAAAAGAATATCCTCGCCAAGAAATATTTCAGGCAACTGAATATTGAGTTTAAGTACTGTTGCCGAGAGATTTTTTTCCATAAGCGTTACCGATGCCCGCGGGTAAATACAGGGCATGGGAACGCGGAAAAAGCCATACAGCGGGGAGACTTGCGCAAAATAACTAATCTCCGATGGGCCGGCTATATACATGCCGGTTGGCAGAAGATAATCCTGGCAAATAGGC
>JACPGF010000184.1 GCA_016182615.1 Ignavibacteriales bacterium | reverse complement strand
TGACACTCCCGGTTATTCTGATTTTATCGGTGAGGTTCAATGCGGTTTAAGAGTTGCCGATACGGCTGTTATGCTCCTTAAATCTGCAGAAGGTGTTGAGGTTGGTTCGGAAATCAATTACCGTTATGTTAAAGAACGCAATCTTGCAAATGCTGTGGTTATTAACAAAATAGATCATGAGCGCTCAGCTTTCAGTGAAACTGTCGCAAAAGCTAAAGACCGGTTAAACTCAGGTGTTGTCGCAATCACCTTCCCTATTAATGAAGGCGTTAATGTTGACACCGTTGTTGATATTCTGAAAATGAAAGCCTATCAATACGGCGCACCCGGTTCAAAAAAAGTTACTGAAATTGAAATCCCGGAAACGGCAAAAGCAACCGCTGCTGCTTATCACACCGAACTTATTGAAAAGGTAGCTGAGTCATCTGAAGAATTAATGAACAAATATTTCGAAGAAGGTGACCTGACCGAAAAAGAATTTATGACCGGATTGGTTGATCAAATTGCTAAGGGGAACTTGGTTCCTGCCTTTGCCGTTTCATCAACTAAAGCCGTTGGTATCAATAATTTCATGGATTTTATCAACAGTTATTTCCCTTCTCCGCTTGTTAGCCCCCCGGTAAAAGCGCGATTAAAAGACGCTAGCAATCAGGTTGAAATTCCTTGCAAATCAACCGGCGAACCAGTACTATTTATCTTTAAAACAATATCAGAAGCTCATGTTGGTGAGTTGTCACTGTTTAAAGTTTACTCCGGTACGATACAAGCTGGATTAGATTTAATGAACGAGGCCAATGGTAAAGGCGAGCGCCTCAATCAACTTTCAGTACTTAATGGGCATAACAGAAAAGAAATCGGCAAATTGTACGCTGGCGATCTGGGTGCAGTAGTTAAACTGAAAGATACACACACGAATAATACACTCGCTTCAAAAAATTATTCTGTTATTCTCGATGAAATAAAATTCCCCGATTCGATTATCAACAGCGCGATTCTTCCGAAGTCAAAGGGCGATGAAGATAAAATAGCTAATGGTTTACACACCATTCACGAGGAAGATCCTTCATTTTCACACCGTTTTGATCCTGAACTTTCTCAAACGATTATTTCCGGCCAAGGCGAAATTCATCTTGATCTGGCTGTAAAGCGCCTGAAAGAACGGTATGGCGTGGATGTTGACTTAACAGAACCGAAAATACCATACCGTGAAGCGATAAAAGGTAAATGCGAAAGTGTTGAATACAAGCACAAAAAGCAATCCGGTGGCCGCGGCCAGTTCGGGCATGTATTTTTGCGCGTTGAACCGCTTCCACGCGGAGCTGGATTTGAATTTGTCAATGCCATCGTTGGCGGTGTTGTTCCCGGGAGATTTATCCCCGCGGTAGAAAAAGGTGTTCAGGAAGTGATGGCTAAAGGCATCCTTTCAGGATGCCCGATAATTGATGTAAAAGTAACGCTGCATTTTGGTTCCTATCATCCTGTTGATTCAGATGAAATGTCCTTTAAAATAGCTGGATCGATGGGCTTCAAGAAAGGCTTCCTCGAAGCTAAGCCATGTTTGCTCGAACCAATCTATGAAATTGAAGTGACTATACCCGAAGAATGCATGGGTGATGTGATGGGCGATGTTTCCAGCCGCCGTGGTAAAATTCTTGGAATGGATAGTGACGGGCATTTCCAGATTATTAAAGCATTGGTACCGTTGGCAGAACTTTACAAGTATTCATCCTCGCTCCGTAGTTTAACCGGAGGACGCGGTGCATACAAGAGAAAATTATCTCACTACGAGGATGTTCCGAAAGAAATCGAAAACAAAATCGTTGATGAGTATAAAAAACTTCGAGAAGAAGGCAATGCGTAATCAAAAAGCCACCCATAAACGGGTGGCTTTTTTTATATTATAGTTTAGTTTTTAATCATTTCAGTTCAGATTTCTCATGAAAAAAATGTGGTCTCCTTGGCGTTCTTTATATATTGAATCATTCAAAGAAAAGAAAAAAGTGTCATCATGCGTGTTTTGTGATGCTGTCAACGAATCATTGGAAGATGCTGATTCGCTGCTGGTTGCAAAAGGAGAGCTAACTATTTCGGTACTTAACCTGTACCCGTATAATAACGGACATGTGATGGTAATTCCTAAACGGCATCTATCAGATTTTTCAGAATTGACAACGGCAGAGCACGCTGAAATAATGATGTATCTTGATAAATGTGTAAAGGCACTTAAAATAACCTCTTGCCCTGAAGGGTTTAATATAGGTGCAAATATAGGGAAAGCCGCTGGGGCAGGTATTGACAGCCATCTCCATTTCCATATTGTTCCACGTTGGAATGGGGACACGAATTTTATGCCGGTATTAGGCGAAATTAAAATTATTTCTCAGGAATTAATTGCCACGAAAAACGCTCTGGTTTCAGCACTGAAAATAATATAAAAAAAGGTGGCTTGTAAAAACCACCTTTCAGAAAATTATCTTTGCATCCAACGCTCAAGTGCTGAAAGCAAATGCGACATCGCGTTTATAAGCGAGCGGTGCTGCCCGGATTCAATATCCATCAATATTTGCGCATGAATATTGATATACGCACTATCCAGTAACAACACAAATTCCTTACCTTTTTCATTAAGGAATACCCGCATATTCCGCCTGTCATTTGGTTCAATTTCTCTCAGGACATAACCTTTTGCAACCAATCCGTCAAGTATCCTGGTGAGACGGCTGGCGCTTAAATGCATACGCTCGGCAATTTCTTTGTTGTTTGTGCATTCATTTGCATGCAGCTGCCGTAAACACCTGAATTCAGCCTGAGTTAAATCATACTGCCTTGCCAGCCGTTCTTCTTTTTCATGACAACTCTCAAGCAGTTTGAATGTTAAATCTGCTAATTGCGTCGCGGTTGCATGTATTTCCCGATTTTCCATAGTGTACCTAAAATGCGTAATCCTGTCCAAATATGCTGACTTTTCCATCAACATGTTTGGCTTTATTTGTAAATGTATATGTATTTCCTGACTTAGTAACATTAAAGTGGCACCTGCCACAGTCAGAGTCATTCGGGTTATGTTTTTTCGGCAATGGGTTATCTAATCCGTCACCATGACAAGAACCACATTTTAATGCACTCCCTGCTGTCCAGCTAACAACATTTCCTGCGTTCCCGTATTTGAAATTACCATGGCAATAAGTGTTAGAACAAGTCCCGGTAGTACCGTTATAAACCGGGGAAGGAGAAATTGTACCCGTGCTTGGATCATTAGAAATAAAAATTGAATAATGATGCATATGCCGTGTGGCATTGAGCGCAAGCAATCTTGTCGCTCAATAAAGACGCACTCAAGTGGGCATTATGTAACCCTGTGGTTGGTGCGCCCGTCGTGTCAGCGGGAACTCCATGACAAGTATTGCAGGCCTCGGGTCCATTTGTTTTGCTATGGCATGTAAGGCAGGTTTTACCAACTTTACCGCCCGAATAATCGTTACCATGGCAATTCTGGCACTTCTTCATGCTGTAAGCCTCGGTGTTACTTATTAGCTTTGCATGGAAGAAGGGTGAACTATTATCCAAGATAGCCTTTGAATATACATTATCCTTCAAATGGAAATATGTTTCAGTATGGCATTTTTTACACGCAGGTGCCTCCGGACCACCATTAAAATCAGAACCGTGGCACTGCATACACTTCGAAGGGTAATCCCACTGCGCTCCTGCTAATAGATTTCCGTGGTAATTTGGTGACGTAGAAGTTAATATACCCTGTTCATGTATTTTTTGCACGGGATCCTGTGGAAGATTTTCATCAATCCGGGAACAACCGCTGAAAACTATAAAAATAATAGCTGATAAAAAGACTGTGTAGATTTTAATTTGTTTCATATTGTTCTCGCCTCAACTATTTCTTTCCGTGGCAATAACCACAAAAACGTTGTCCCGATGTACCACCCGGATGTGCATTAGCATCGGTATGGCATGCATAACAAACAGATCCTCGATCGGAGTGCCAATCACCTTCTTCATTGTCTTTCATAAATCCGGATGCATGTGTTTTAGGGTTGGTTCCCTTTAATCCGTCATTGTCCATGTGGCAGGTAATACAAACCGGATCTGCACCTTGAGCATCATGGCAGGAAGCACATTTTTCGATGTCTCTTTTTGCTAAAACAGCATGTTCACCACCACCGGAACCAACACCTATGGTTTTAAAATTAGGTTTACGATGTGAATTTGGAAGCATACCGCCAAGCGCGTAGTCTTGTTTTTCGCCGCTGTGGCATTCCGCGCAGAATGTTTCTGTCTGATGGCAGGAACTGCATTCTTTTTCTTTTCCTGAGGCTTCAATTCCGTGAGTAAACCGGTAGCCCATATCGTGTACCCGTGTTAACCTTTGTTGTTTTTTGCCATCTGTAAACTGCGAAGCTGCATAGGGCATAAAAAAGTTTTTACCGCTATTATCCGCATCAATTGCAGTGGTTGCATTATGGCACTCATCGCAGGAATTATTATCATGGCACATCATGCAATTTGCCCCGGGGGCATCTGCTGCGAATTTATGTGAGCGGATATAATTGCTTACTTTATGATTCTGCGGAACAAGGTTTGCAACACTTTTATGGCAGGCTTCACATGCATTCGTGGCTGTCTTTGTTTCACCGTGGCATGTGTAACAAGTGCCCATTTCAGGGTTATATTTTGCCGTTTTTACCGTATTGTCATCATCAGCAATACCTGCATGGCATTTTAAACAATCGGCTGATTTGGCTAAATGGTTTTTATGGCTAAAAATAATGTCGGTATTAACCGTTTGCAATGTTTCAAACACATTATCATAATGGCAGGTGCTGCATTTGTCATTGTCAGCCACATCATGGCAGGAAGCACAATCTTCATGTTTAGGGAATAGTCCCTCATTCAGGTTTGGGCTGTTAGCTACCGATGAATGGCAAGCACCGCATTCAACCGCATCCTTGTGTAACTGATGCGAGAATTTAATCTTCGATTTTGTATTTAACTCAACCGCGGCAACCGGAGAATTTTTTTGAAACGCGGAAAAAGTCAGCACTATTATTGCTGCTAAGAGAACCGGCAAATATAAGTATCGTTTTTTCATTTACTACCTCATAAACTCGAATAGAACCAATAGTTCAGTTTTAACATCATCCGGAAATCATCAGAATAAATCTTATTATTCATGTATTGTCCTTGTATGTCAACTGAAAATTGGCGCAGTGGTCTGAAATTTAAACCGGCATACACGCTGGTCAGCATATCTGTCGGGGCATCATCTGCAAGCTTGTAATTGGTAATTGAGATACCTGCAGAAGGGGTTACATCTCTTTCCTTAAATGTATATGCTGTGTTTAGGAAAAAGGATTCCAATTCACCTGCATACCCGAAATTTTTCCTGTAACCAACGCTGCCGTACTGTAAGTTATAGGCAGCATTTAATCTGTAGGAAGATTCGTCTTTATACATAACTCCCCCGCC
>JACPGF010000170.1 GCA_016182615.1 Ignavibacteriales bacterium | reverse complement strand
TAATAAAAACAAACTGGTAGTAAAGACAAATAGCAAACCAAGCCCTATTTGCGTCTGCCATCTGTTTTGGAATCTAAACTCTTTGCGGTGTATGCTTTTTTCTTGAAAATCTGGGTAATGCTTAAACTTGAATAATATATACTCAAAGTTACTTGCATCTGGAATTAAAACAAAGGCCGCAAATACAATAAAATATACATACCAACTAAAGAAACAATTCAACGCAAAGATGAGGATTGCAACACCAATAAGCCTTGATACTGCAAAAATTCTTGCAACTTTAAATTCACTAAGAATAAATTCTTCCGTTATTTCTTCTTTTGGCCGTTCTTTCATCATATACCCGATAGTTCCTGTAGTATTAAATTATTTCAGCAAAATCATCTTGCCCGTGTGTACCATTCCCCTGCTCTGCAGGCGGTACAAGTACAACCCGGAACTTAAACCCGCACCGTTAAAAGCAGCCTCATGTTTACCTGCATCTTTGTTCTCATTTACCAGCGTTGTGACTTCTTTCCCGAGTACATCATACACTTTTAAAGTAACTTTTGCAGCCGCGGGCAAATGATAGCGGATCGTGGTTGACGGGTTGAAGGGGTTGGGATAGTTTTGTTCCAACAAGTAAGTTGCCGACTTGGAAGTAGTGGGTAATTCTGCATCAACATCAAGGATGACACCACCCTCGCGAAATGCCGTTATACCCGAATAGGTATAACCAATCCATTTGTTATTATTTTTATCGATGTAAAAAGCATTAATGTCATCAAAATAGAGTTTGGAATTGTATGGGGTATACCGGCTCCAGTTCTGCCCATCGAATTTGACTAAATTTTTACCTGCTGCAACCCACACGTAATCATCTTTATCTGTTGCAAGATACTTTATGCCATTGCTAGTTAAACCAGAATTACTAGTAGTGTACCAGGTCCATACAGTATCATTATAGCGAAATAAACCGTTGCCGGTTCCAATCCATTTCACGTTTTGTTTGTCGATACAAATTGCAAGGATATAATGATTTTTCAATCCCGAATTGAGTGAATCAAAAACCGTCCAGACTGTGTCATCAAACCTAGCAAGCCGGTTGGAAGTTCCAATCCATTTATTCCCCGCTTTATCAAATGCAATTTCCCAAGTTGTATTATAAGGCAAACCAGAATTGGAAGTATCATAATTTATCCAAGTCGTTCCATCAAACTTGTACACGCCGCCAAAAGCCCCAAACCATTTATTCTCTTGAGAATCAACAGCAGCTTTTACAAATAAGTCTCTCTTGATTGTTGAATTTGATGTATCGTACACAGTAAAATTTGTCCCGTCAAATTTCGAAATATTAAAAAGCTGAGCTAACCAGATATCTCCCGAAACCGAGGAGGCTATTGAAACAATATAACCGGATTGATAATGTGAAATGTTATTATTTAACAATCTGCCAAGATATCCATTGGATCCAAACCAAATTGCACTATTATTGCCAGCCGCAAATGAATTTATTACACCTTGAGGCAGGACTGAATTTTGAATTGTATAATTTGTGAAAACCGAACCATCCAATCTCCCAAATCCTGTTTTTGTGCCAAACCAGATTTTATCTTCAGTATCTGAGATAACACACTTAACCAAGCTGTCTGGAAGTCCTGCATTCGCGCGGTTAAAGACAGACCAAACTGAACCATTATATTTTAACAAACCATTGTCAGAAGTTCCGACCCACACATTACCAAGTTGGTCAATTTCCAAATTCCACAAACCAGATATTTGCACATTTGAAATTCTCGGGTAAATATTATTCCAATTACTCCCATTTAACTTTGCCAAATAGTTTTGAGAACCATATGCATAAACTATAGCCCACAGTCCACCATTCTGATCAGATTCTATCGCGATAACTGAACCAATGTGCATAGATTTCCAAACGACACCATCAAATTGCATTAACTCCTGTTCATCCGGAGAGACGAGAATATTGCCATATGCATCAGAATGAATTACAATTATGTTGTTACTTGTGAGTCCTGAATTGCTTTTATTATAAATTGTCCAATTTACCCCATCATAGCGAATAAGTCCGGCACCGTATGTCGCTATCCAGACCACATGATTATTATCCACTATAACTTTTGTTATTCTCTTGTTCTGCATTCCTGAATTGGTTGAATCGAAAACCTGCCAGAAGGAGCCGGTGAACTTTGCAAGCCTGCCGGATACTGTGCCAATCCATTTTGTTCCGTTCGGGTCAACCGCGATACTGGTTACCCGGTCATCCGGGAGCCCGGAGTTGACCTTGTCGTAATAGGTTTTTTCATTATTTGTACGGTTAATCCTTACTAAACCCCCGTTTGTGCCGCACCAAAGGTAGTTACCTTCACTTGCCAGGCAATTTGGAGTGCCAATAGGTGTTTTATATGAAACCCATTCCGGATTTTGCGCCTGAAGCACTATTGAACTGATAAAAACCAGCATACAAAACAAATAAGCTATATAATGTTTCATTTATTCTCCAAACATAAAGACATTAAAAACTCCTGATTCTGATTCACATTTTCACTTTACCAAAGCCAGCTTTTTGACTTCGGAATACTGTCCTGCCTGCAGCCTATAAAAGTATATTCCACTCGGCAGATTTGCCCCGTTAAACATTAAAGAATATTTACCGGCACTTTGTACTTCATTTACCAATGTTGCCACCTCTTTGCCAAGAACATCAAAAACTTTGAGAGTTACAACGCAGTTTTCCGGCACCCTGTAGTCTATTTTTGTTACCGGATTGAATGGATTCGGATAGTTTTGATACAATAAAAAGTCCTTATCGAAAACTGTCTCGGGATTTTTTTCAGCATTCAGAATAACTCCACCTTCTCTAAAGACTGCCAAACCGCCGCCGCTAGTGCCGATCCATTTATTTCCTTTTGCATCGATGCTTATATTGAGCACTTTATCCAAAGGGATTCCGGAATTTCCGGTGTTGAATATTTTTATAATGTTTCCATCAAATTTGCACAATCCTGACTCTGTTGCAATCCACATATTGCCGTTTTCTTCAAAGGCAATAGAGCTAATCTTAAAACTTGGCAGATTGAAATTGCTCGAATCATATCTAATCCATTTTGCACCGTCAAATTCAACTAAAAAAGGATTTTGCCCCCCGGTAATCCATTTGTTATTATTTTTACTGACTGCAATATGGGTAAAATAGTTTTCCGGCAGATCTGAGTTAGCCTGGCTAAAGATAGTCCAATCTGTCCCATTAAATCTACCTAAACCCGGATTGTATCCTGTTGATTGAGTATAAATTCTCCCCCATATTTCCCCCTGTCTATCAATAACCATACAATAAACACCTGGTGGGATAGTGCCGGAAAATGGAGGATAATATTTAATCCAAGTAGTACCATCATACTTCAATAACCCATTCGAATATGTGGCAATCCATTTATTTTGTGCCTCATCAATAACCAGGCCGTTCAAATTATCAGGATATTGTATTATTTTCCACGAAGTGTCATTATATTGATAGATATAACCGGAACCGGCAGCTATCCATTTTTTGTTTTTTTTATCAACAGCAATCGCAATTATTTTATTTGAAGGAATTATATGGTTCGCTGTGTCGAATTTCGACCAGACAGTATTATCGAATTTAGCCACCCCTCCATCGTCCGAGCCAATCCATTTATCGCCGTTATTATCAATAGTTATGGAGCCAACGGTGTTTGATGGCAGACCGGAGGCGGTGGTTTTATAAGAAATCCAATTGACACTATCATACTTAACCAGTCCGCTATATCCTGAAGCAAACCATGTATTTCCTTCTTTATCAATATGAATAGCGTTGACCGAATTCTGTGTTTTTATAGGATTGGCAAGGTTATAATCTGATCGGCCATCAACATTAGCCTTCACAATAACGCCTGATAAGTATCCCACCCAGCAATAACCATTTTTATCTACTGCCATTGAAATTGGATAAGTAAAAGCCCAATTTGAAAAGGATATTTTTTTCACTAGCACCCATACTGAATCTGCACCATTGTTTTGGAACTTTGCTATGTAGCTGTTAATATCAGCACTCCACACCCATCCTAAACTGTCAACGGCAATCGTTAAAACCTCCGTACTACCACCATTGAAACCATATCTGGGGTGACGACTCCAGATTGAATCGTTAAATTTTACAACACCATTGGAAGTTGCAAACCATTTATTGTTTTTTTTATCAGTACACATCGCTCGTATCGTACCGAGTACATTACCAGTATTTGCAGCATTATAAATTGTCCACACTGTATCGTTAAATTTTACAAGTCCGATGTTTGAGACTGCAATCCACTTCGTGTTTTTGGTATCAACGCAAATACTTTTTATAGTACCACCCGGGAAACCCGAATTTGTTTTATTGAAAACCTGCCAAGTAGTTCCGTTATATTTAACAATTCCCTGCGAAGTGCCAATCCATTTATTGCCCTGTTTATCAATTGCAATGGCGGAGTAGTCGTTAGCGGGCAAACCGGAATTTGCTTTATTGAAAAATATTTTTTCACCGGTTATTTTATTCAGGCGAACCAAATCTTTGTTTATTCCCGCCCAGATATAATCTCCTTCTTCGGCAATACAGGTGGCATTATCACCTGCCGTATAGGTAATCCACTCGGGGTTTTGGGAATAGAGATTCTGATAGATAAACTGAAGCATTAAGAAAACAAATAAAATTTTCCATAATTTCATATAACTCACCCGGTATTAACTTTCGCTTGTCGATGGAACAATATGTTATCATCAAAAATATATCGCTGAAAAAAGATTTTTTATACACCTTAAAAATAGGCGAAAAAGCCGGTAACAACAAAACTACCGTATGGCATTTTGGAATTACCTGCTTTTCGTCGATGAAAAGGATTGCACATCCTCCCTACTTCATCAAAATCATCTTACCAGTGTGTACCACTCCCCCGCTTTGCAGGCGGTACAAGTATAACCCGGAACTTAAACCTGCGCCGTTAAAAGTAACCTCATGTTTACCTGCATCTTTGTTCTCATTTACCAGCATTGCAACTTCTTTTCCCAGAACATCATACACTTTTAAAGTAACTTTTGCAGCTGCGGGTAATTGGTAGCGTATCGTGGTTGACGGGTTGAATGGGTTTGGATAATTGCTGACGGTTTGATAGCTACGCGGCATTTCATTCTGGTTTTCAACGGCATTATCCTGAAAATGGAGGAGCAATTCATTCCACAACTCTGTACGAGTACCGTCATACCCTAAAGCCCACATGCCAACACCGCCAAGATTTTTGGATTTGGCAAGCGCGTATTTAAGCCCTAAACTCGAATCGTTATCATACCAAATCTGATAATATCCCGTGTCGGCTTTGAACCGGTACCACGGCGTTTGGTTATCAGCTGCCCACTGCATACCATAAGTACCAACAACCGCCTGATCATCTTTGAACCTTGTTGAATTCATATACTTTATAACACTCGCGTGCGGGGCATCGGTCTGTGCCTTCCACTTGTTACCGTAATACGGAACACCAAGAAACAGTTTTTGCGGAGAAACATTTACTACCGAGCCGTACTGCGTTAGTATGGTATTCGTAATGTTGATAGAACCCCCGTAAAGAGGCGCTGAAGGACCTGTTTGTGAACTCCAACTGCCGTAAAAATCATAGCCCATGATAAAAATATAATCGCAGGCAGCCACAAGACCGGGGAAATAATAACTCCGCATCAGTGCCGGTCCGGCATAGGATATTTCCGCCGCCGGATATTTTGCTTTAACCGTATCGGAAAGTTCCTTCATAAAATTGTTAAGAATAGTTCCTTGACTTGAAGTAGTTAACCCCTCGAAATCGATATTAATACCATCCAAACTATACTGCCCAATTTTGCTTTTAACCTGCGTAAAAAAGTTTTGCTTTACCGATTCGATTTTTATTATCGTATCTATTTGCCCCGCGGTAAAATTAACCGCGCACATGATAACCTTTACACCATTCTGATGAGCCTGATTAATAATAGTTGTCCAAGGCCACCCGGAAGGATTGGATATGGCTCCTGTTTTACTCACTCCAAAATCAAACGCTGCGATATGGCTCAGAATATCATACCGTAATGTGGCGGTTTGGTATTCCCAGTCGGGTAAATAGCCAAAAACTTTTTTTGTTAGTGCCTTTGTCTTTGAAACCGATAGTGGTTGTATGGGCGTTGCCCAATCATAAGCCGTAGCCGGTAGGTGCGCCCCGCCGTATTGTTGTTTATGCAACTGATGTGTTGAGATATACTCCTGTGAATAGAGTAATACGGGCAACAAAAACAGAAAAGAAATGATAATGGATTTCATGAGGGTAAGATTATTTTGCATTAAATAGTTTTATAAAATAGTCATTTTGCGATTGTAAGTTATGATTGTTTTCTCCCGAACTCTGCTCCTGCCCTGCTGTTTGCAACTCCCGCCCGAACTCCTCGGCAGAAATTACCTGACAGGCATTTTTACGGGCGTAGCCCGCGACTGAGCCATCAGAAGAAACGATAATGAGATGCTTTGGATTTTTGCTGTGGTCTATGTGCTCTTTGATGATGGAATCCGCATCTTTTTTATTGCTATAAAAAATACGTATTTCACCAGAGGAAATTTTGTCTTTCTCGAAGCCGTCAAAAAAAAGAAAAGTTTTACAGCGCTTCTGTAAAAAATACCGTAATAGCATATTAACAAGTTTCTCCCTTGAAAGCTGCGGATTAATTTTCTGTACAGCCTTCAGGGAAGCAACTTTGCCAATAAGATTATTACCGTCTATGACATATTCTTTTAACATAGAACAAATTACTACTGGGCGGCAACTTTTTTAGGGTTAAAAACTTTACCATAGATGATGAGCGCTATTCCGGCTACTAGACCAATTGCCGCGAAATAGTACCATATCAGGTATGCCTGATCGTATGCATGCGGCAATTGTGCGGCGGTTAATGTTTTGGGATCCGGGCAGTAGGCAGTAAGTAAATACCCCGAAAGCCCGAAGCCAAGTATTGATGCAAGAAACGAGTGCAGATGCGAGAAACCGAGATATAACCCCTCCTCACCTTTTGGGGCTTGTATCGAAAAAAACTCAAGATACCGGGGCGAAATAAAACACTCCGCCAGCGCCTGAATGGCAATTCCAACTATAAGCATGATGGTAATGGGGTGAGCACTAAATAACCCGAGGATGGAGAAATCTTTGCCACCGATACTTTCCAGTACAGGACTTAATGACATAGCGAGTGCCGAAAGCGGCATTAAAAACATGCCTATAGTCATGGAAGTGAGTGAAGTTTTGTTTTTCATCCAGCGTGTAATAAGCACTACAAATACTACTACAACAAACGGGTTAACGTTCGCAATCCACTCTGGTTTTGCATGCTCACCTACTGTTCTGATGATATACTTCGGCATGGTTGCATACAACTGATGCTGTATCATCCAAAAACCCGTAACTATAAGGATGAGAACAACTAAACGGGCATTGGTGACCACATGCAGTAAACTGTTCCAAACCGCCCGGATGTCCTGTTTTTTATTGTCGTTTTCGATGTTTTTATAAAAGAAATAAACAACAATAACTGCGAGAAATGTACAAGCTGCCGAAAAGAAGTTAATATATTCAACTCCAAGATTAATACGCAGCGGATAAGCAAATGTTTTGCCCGAGAAAGAACCAATATTTACCATTGCATAAAATATTGAATAGCCACGTGCCCTGTTCTTTTCGGAAGTTGTTTTGGCGACGGTACCCGTGATAATCGATTTAATGAATGACCCGCCCAACATAACAACAAGTAATGCCGGGATAACAATTGCTTTGTAAGGTAATAATCCAAGGAAAAAGTATCCAATGCTTAACAAAGTAAAAGCAAGAATCATTGCCCGCCTGAAACCTATTTTATCGGCTAAGGCTCCGGTAAACGGCGGCAGGAAGTACAACCCGGCAGAAAATACACCACTTATCCATGCGGCCCAAATGTCATCGAAGCCGACAAGATCGGTGAGATACAAGGTTATCGAAATAAACATCGCGTAGTAGGCTGCGCGCTCAAATAGTTCAACAATATTAGCTGACCAGAAGGAAGGCGGGAACACAACTTTTGTTTGACTCATTAATCTCGTCTCGTATTCTTACTGAAAAAATAACCGTTTTTTATACATTGATAACGGAAAATAATTATGTTTGTACTATAAAGTAGTTTCCGGTTGGCAAAGATACAAATCATTCAAAAAATTATTACTGTTTCAATCTGTTAATCATTTCCTTGGCGGCTTTGCGTTTCCTTGGCGGCTTTGCGTTTCATTGGCGGCTTTGCGTTTCCTTGGCGGCTTTGCGTTTAATGCAGCTAAAACCAAAGGCAAAGATGAGACTGGTAAACATGGGTGTGTTATATATGCTCACTCATCTGTTTTTTATGGATTATAAAATTGCAAGTATATGCGCCATTGAAATTTCAATTCTCAGCAATTTTTTTATTAATAATTACTGGACCTGGCGGGATAAAAGTAATGGCACTTTTGTGCACAAACTCCTTAAATACCATACAACCGCTGCAATCTCGGGAGTAATAAACTGGCTGCTGCTTATCCTGTTCACCGAACAGTTTCACCTGCATTTTATGCTATCGAATTTTATTGGTATTGCTATTGGCTCAGTTATAAATTTTTTACTGAATAACTTTTGGACATTTAAATGAGCCCCTCAGAAAAGACATCGTTCATAGAAAAAATAAAGCAGGCACCATCTCACACGGTCTTACTTTTTTTCAGCACTTCCCTATTTCTGGTTCAGGTGCTGCCAAGGCTGCTCTCGTACGGTGTTTTTTTTGACGGGTTGACTTATTCATCGTTAACAAGAAACCTCGCTGAAGGCAAAGGAAGTTTTTTGAGTTTATATTACACTGACACATTGTATCCCCGGTTTATCGAGCACCCTCCTCTGGCTATGTTTCTTCAATCTTTGGCTTTCAGGTTATTCGGTGATGCCTTTTTTATAGAAACAATATACAGCGCCTTATTGGGCCTTATTACACTTCTTCTGATTATAAGAATCTGGAAGCTTTTACAGAGGAAAGATATCGGGCTTTCAGGTGCATATGCCCCCGTCCTGATGTTTGCATTGTATCCAATCGTTTCCTGGGTGTATGCAAACAACATGCTGGAGAATACGCTTACCATATTTATCCTGCTTGCAGTATATTTTTTTATACGCGGGATGCTGCACACAATGCCACTTAAACAGGTAGTGAACATCATTGCAGGAACTGTTTTCCTGTTCTGTGCTGTGCTTGTCAAAGGACCCGTTGCACTTTTTCCGCTTGTCCTGCCGCTCGCGTGGTATATAATATATTTTGATATTCCACTGCCAAGTGCAGTTGTTTATACAATAGTCATCCTCGCCGCGTTAGGTTTGCTGACTGCATTCCTGATATTTCCATTCCGTGAAGGTGTACAGTTTTTCAAGGATTATTTTAATAATCAGGTAATGCGCAGCCTGAGCGGAGACCGTGAAGCGGCGGATTCAAAATTCGTTATCTTCAAACGGTTCTTTTTTGAAAGCTTAGTTTCTTTGGGTGTTGCAGGAATACTGTTTTTCATTTTCCGGGGGCCAATAAAAATTCTAAGGAATAAAACATTTCATTTTGTGCTAATTATTGCTCTCTGCGGCAGCCTGCCGTTTGGCCTTATTCCCAAGCAGATGGGATGGTATTTAATCCCTTCTCTGCCCTTTTATGCAATGGCTCTTGACGCATTGTTCAGTTCTTCCTTTACTGCACTTGAAGATAAACTAACTGAAAAACCTGTAATAAAGTCAGTATTTCTTTACCTCGCCATCGCACTAACCGCGGCCAGCCTAGTGCTTATGGCAACCGAATATCAAAAAGTACGGAAGGAAAAAGATTTTTTTAATAATCTGGTTATTGACAGGTTCCCATTTTCAGAAAGAACAATCATCAGTACTTATCCCCCTGAACTCTCTGAGAAAAGGATTCCCTGCTTTTGCAGCAGTACCGGCGGGTGCATCCCAAAGGTGAAGCAAAATTTGTTGTGTTCGAAAAAAGATAAATTGCGGTTGTAGCACGAAGCACAGCTTCGTAAAGCCTCTTACATGATAAGAAATTTTGATTAAAGCTGTATTGGAAAATTATTATATAATTAGAAGCCTTCCACTAAATCCAGACAGTAAGAAAGTTTCTCAAGTTTGTAACTTCTTAATAAGTTGTGGGGAAACACAATTTTAAGTTTAAATCTATTCCGTTCGGAACTTTAGCCTTGTTTGGTGCCGTGTTTCTATTTATACCGTACCGCAAGAACTTACCAGGCAAGGTTCTCCCCAGTGGGGACGTTTTTATGCGGGGTATTCTTCCCGTTGGTTTCACCCACGGTTACTAAAATTGAACTTTCAGGGTTCCGGTTAAATAGACCGCTCCGTTTATTGAGATGTTACGTGAGAGGTTTGTAACCCTAACTTATTGAGAAGTTACCCAAGTTTTCTTTAAGTTGTTTATTTATAATAAGTTAAGACCTCACCATGTATCCCTCCCCTTCGTAAGCAGAAGGAAGCTCCAAAAATATTATTTCTGGCTTGATTACACGAAGGTGTACATTCTCATTGGAAAAGGCATGTAATAAATTATTTATGAGGAGATTACAAACAATGGCTGGTTTTCAAGTTTTATACCAAGTAAGCGAAGCTGTGCGTCGCGCTACATAAAAAAGGCTGCCTCGCGACTGGCAGCCTTTTTCTTGTCATCTGTGGAGCGCGTTTATCGTTGTCTGTTACGGCTCGGAGTTTCTTTCTTTTCTTCACGGGTCGAAGTTCTTGTTTCAGTTCTCCCCTGTGTTGATGTATTTGTTCTTTCCCTTGTTACGGCTGGCCTGCTTTCAGTCCGTGTTTCAATCCTTGGTTGCGGCTTGACTTCGGTGCGGGGCGCTGCTTCTCTTCTCGGCTCAACTACTCTTGTTTCCCTCTCAGTTTTTGGCTGAGCCTGCCTTTGCGTGTTTACTTTTCTTTCAGATTCCACTTTTACAGCTTCCCGTTTCCGTTCCGCGTCGGCTGCTTCAGTATTTCTTGTTCTTGTCCCATCATCCCGTACTGCAGGAGTTGTATTTCTTTCAGTATTCGTTTTTGTATCAACAGGTGCCCTTTCAGGCCTTCCTATAGTTACCCTTTCGGTATTCATACTTGAACTTCTGTCAGCCCGTTTTATATTCATATCCCTTGTAACTGTTGTACCGCGTTCACGTGGAACTGATATTTCGATTCTGTCTCCGCCAACTCTTGTCATGTTATCTGCACGGTTTTCATCTTCACGGAAAGATATTTGTCTTTCACGTACTTTAACTTTTCCGCGCTGCTCGATTGTTGCCCGGTCAATTCCCCGGTTAACTACCCGGTCACGCTCGTATCCATACTCGTTCCGCACACGGGTGTTGTTATAAATCCTATATTTATATCGATCGGGTTCATAATAACTGTGGATGTCTGATGAACCAAAATGACGGTACTTAACAAAATGAAAATGGTGATAGTTTATGTTAAAGTTTATGCTAAAATGGATTCCGCCATTACCAAATACCGCGTAAGGTGGCAGAGGTGCCCAGCCGATATAATCATTGTCATACCGCCATTCAACCCATGCAGGCGACCATTGATAATCAGGTACCCATATCCAGCCGTAATATTCATCATTGTACCAACGACCGTAATGATAGACAATATCACCGTAATTTTCATAAGAATCCCAGTACCATCCGCAATCGGTCCAAATCCATGAACCCCGCATGTAAGGCGACCACCTTGGTGACACATTCACCGGGCGCCAAACGGTTACTCCTCTATCGAGTTCAATCCAATCGCCATAGGGGGTTAATCGGCTATAGAAATAATTGAACGACACCCCGAATCCTCCATAAGCAGCCTGGCTTTCACTGAATGAGAACAGTATGATAGCCGCGAATATTAACGAGATTTTTTTGAAAGTTGTCATTGCATTTCTCCATGCGTTATTGTGATTACTTTGATTTAATTGTTCAATATGCGTGCCAGTTTACGTTGAGTACTTTTGTATGATTGAATGAGGATTTTATTTGTTTACCCTAAGAAACGCAAGTTTTTTGTAAGTTATATAATTGTAACAAGTTAAAACCTCACCCCTACCCCTCTCCTTCGTAAGGAGAGGGGAGCCGCAAGTCATAGTTATTGTAGAGGTTACAGTCTTTTTAAATTATTGGTGACAGATGAGGTTATGCCCAAAAAGGGATTAAAATAATCGAGAAACTCTATCCCCTAAAAAATAAAATAATTACTGTCATATCTTCTTACTAAGGAGAGTCGGCGTATGGTCAGTGAAAGTTGAAACGTTTTAGAAATAAGCTCATATCTATTTGTTAAATACATGTAAAGAGCTATAACATCTTAAATAAACAAGTAGTTACAGTCCCCTCTCCTTACGAAGGAGATGGGTTGGGGTGAGGTTGCAGTAATATTGTTTTGAAAAGACTTACAGCAAACTTGCGCAGCATTTGGGTTATCTGGTTTAAAATGCAAAACCGGAATCCTATAATTCCGGTTACTTTTTAATCAATCTAATTTTAATATGAGAAATGACCTACAACCGCACCCTCTGTATAGTATTTCATGCGGGTTGCATAGAAAACTATACACTTTATCTTTTGGTGAACACCAAAACGAGGTCACCGGATTGTTCAGGCATAAACACACCTTTGCCGAGAGAGCCAAAAACATTTTTGGTTACTAATCCCGTGGGTTCGGTAAGTTCTTCAATTTTCTTTAATGTGTAAGGATAGAGCTTTGTTGTTATCAGTTCATGTTCTGAAGGTGTTGCATGCGAATAATGCAAAATATTGAAGTTAAGATAAGTATCATAGAAATCATAAAAGCGGATAATACTTTCTGTTCCCGTGTCTGTTATACCGATAATCCGCTGCTGCGCTTCAAGAATTTTTTTATAATTCAATACCTGTATAACAAGGGTTGAGCCGTCTTTTAATACCCGTGCAAACTCTTTGAAAGCTTTGCCAAGCTCTTTAGGTGATAGAAGCGCGAGAGTATTGCCAAGGGAAACCGCCGAATCGAACTTTTCAGTTAAATCCTCAGGGAGCGCGGTAAGGCTGCAAACAGCGGTCTCAACAGGCAAATTTCTTTGTGCGGCTTTTTGAGCAAGAGAAGCAACCATTTTTTCAGAGATATCAAATGCCTGCACTGAATTGCCAAGCTGAGCAAGGGCTAACGAGTCGATACCGGAACCGCAGCCAAAATCGGCAAACAATCCGTTTTCATCGCCAAAAATACCTTTTAGTAGTTTCATTCTCCATTCAAGGGCGGTATCAAACCCTATCATGGTATCGTAAAAGGAGGAAGCGGAATTAAAAAACTCCCGCGGAGTTAGTTGTTCTTTCATTATTCTTTTAACACAATGTAATTTTAACTTGAAAATATTTCCGTAATTTAGATTTTTCTAATTTAATTACTTAATGTACAAATCCGAAAGCATTTTATAGAGATATGGAATTATTTTTCATTGTAATTACTGCCTGCGGGGTCTCCATACTGACTTTTTTTTCGGGTTTTGGGCTTGGCACTTTACTTATGCCGGTGTTTGCTTTGTTTTTCCCTTTGCAATATGCAATTGCCGCCACCGCCGTTGTGCACCTGCTTAATAACATCTATAAAGCCACTTTAATGGGTAAATATGCCGAAAGAAAAATACTGTTGCAGTTCGGGTTACCATCGGCAATCGCCGCATTCGCGGGTGCCTTTGTACTTACCATGCTTTCAGAAAGCACGACATTATTTACTTACACACTGTTCGCCAAAAGCTTTGCAATCAGTATTATTAAAATTGTCATAGCGCTATTGATGATTGTTTTCGCCCTTTTTGAGATACTTCCTGTTTTACAAAAAATACAATTTAATAAAAAATATCTTCCGGCAGGCGGCTTGCTCTCAGGATTTTTCGGCGGTCTTTCCGGGCATCAGGGAGCTTTGCGCACGGCGTTTTTAATGCGTTTGGGTTTGGATAAAAAGCAGCTCATCGGCACATTGGTTCTTATTGCCGTACTTGTTGATATTTCTCGTTTGTCGGTTTATTTCAATGCTTTTACCGGGCATCAATCAACCATTCTTGAAAATACACAACTCCGGTATGCCGTGATGACCGGCTGTATTGGTGCATTAGCCGGAACAACTGTTGGCAAACAAATATTCGAAAAAACAACCATTAAAACCATACAGATTGCTGTTACCGTAATGCTCCTGCTTATCGCGGTATTACTTGGAGCAGGAATTATTTAACCACTTAAAAAAACTTTCTTATGAAATCACGTCCTTATATCCTGAGTGAAACAAACTGGAAATCGGTTAAAGAAACCGTATTTGAACTTGCAATATTGCCCTGGGGCGCAACTGAAGCGCATAATTACCATCTTCCATATTCCACAGACACAATACAATCAAAGGGAATAGCAGAAATGGCGGTTGCAAAAGCTTGGGATAAAGGTGCAAAGGTTATCGTGCTGCCCGCGATTCCATACGGGGTAAATGTAACACAACTTTCATTGAACATGGTTATGAGTATACTGCCAAGCACGCAGCTTGCTATTTTAAAAGATATTGTGCATTCATTACAGCATCACGGCATAAAAAAACTTATCATCCTTAACGGGCATGGCGGCAATGAGTTCAAAGCTATCATTCGGGAATTGAAATGCCTCTACCCGGATTTTTTTGTGGGCTGTATAAACTGGTGGCAGATACCAATTGATAAAAAATACTTTTCTGAGCCCGGTGAGCATGCAGGAGAACTTGAAACGGCAAACATGCTTTATTTTACTCCCGAATGGGTGTTACCAAAAGAAGAATGGGGTAACGGGCAAAGCGGTAATTTCGCTATCCCCGGATTCAAAGACGGCTGGGCATGGGCACCCCGCGAATGGGATAAAATAAGCAAGGACACAGGTATTGGTAATCCTGCAAATGCCACTGCCGTAAATGCAAAAGCCTATCTTGAGGAATTAACTGATATGATCGCGGAATCTTTTATTGGTTTAACTAAGGCCGGGTCTCAGGATTTCTATAAACCACTTGATTGAGTCAGGAGATTTCATTTGGTTGGTTTATCCACGGGTTAGGAACCCGCGGTTATTGAGATTAAGATCCGCTGGTGGGTGTCGCATAACATAATTTTATCCCTAAAAAGCGTGGTAGAGACAGCAAGTGGCCAGAGCCGTTGGTCTCTTTTTTCGAACTCTTTCCCCCGGTTTACCCAATGCCCAACCATAGACGGCTGTGGGATTAAAAGACCTAAACAAAACGGGCTGCAGCCCAACTTTATTGTTGGATACTATCCATTTCTGGATTATGCGATACCCACTGTTGGGGCATTTGAAGTATTCTTTCTTACAACAGCAGCAATTTGGTAGATTGTGGAAACTTTCTTTAGCACCTTATCTTTACCCCGAATCATGTAATATCATCACATGTATGCTGAAAAATCATTAAATGGTAATAAGTTTTGACCTCACCCACCGCCCTCTCCTTCGTAAGGAGAGGGGGCTGTAACTGCATGTTATTGAAGATGTTATAGCCTTTCAAAAGATGCAGTGCATTATTGGGACTTAAACTTATAGGAGAGAGCTTTTCCAGTTTCAGATCGATGTAATTGATTATGGCTGAACTCATAACTCAAAATTCATAATTCATAATTACTAAAGTTTGTTTTTCAGTTCATACCTGATATATTTGTGTATTAAATCTTAGGAATTAGCAAATGGCAACCGATAAAGACCTTATCTCCATACAAGAAGCCCGTGACCTGGCAAAAGCTGCAAAACAGGCTCAAATGGAGTTTAAACATTATACTCAAGAGCAGGTAGATAAAATTAGCAAAGCTATGGCAGATGCCGGATATGCTGCCGCTGAAACGTTGGCAAAAATGGCGGTTGAAGAAAGCGGTTTTGGCAATTATAAAGATAAAATTATAAAAAACCAGTTCGGTACTAAAAATGTTTATGAATCAATCAAAGATCTGAAAAGCGTCGGTGTTATTGCTACTGAAGCCAACGGTAAAATTCTTAAAATTGCCGAACCGATGGGTGTTGTTGCCGCATTGGTACCTTCTACCAATCCTACTTCTACCGCGATGTACAAAATTCTCATTTCGCTTAAGTGCAGGAATGCTATTGTCCTAAGCCCTCACCCGCGCACGGTTAACTGCACATCGGTTGCTGCAAAAATACTTTCTGATGCTGCAGAAAAAGCCGGCGCCCCAAAAGGACTTATACAATGCATGAAAACCCCGACTGTTGAAGGTACAGAAGCCTTGATGCGTGACAGGGATGTTGCAATTACTCTGGCTACCGGAAGTAATCCCATGGTAAAAGCAGCTTACAGTTCTGGTAAACCTGCGTATGGTGTTGGTGCAGGAAATGTCCCTGCATTTATCGAGAAAACCGCTAACTACAAGAAAGCCGTTGCCGATATTATTTACGGCACTACTTTCGATAATGGTACGTTGTGTTCATCTGAGCAATCGATTATTTGTGACAGAACGATTGCAGATAAAGTTGTTGAAGAATGCAAATCGCAGGGCGGCTATTTTGTTGCCGGGCAGGAAAAAGAGCGCCTTGGTAAATTGATCTTAAAAGACGGCAGAATTAATCCCGAGATAGTAGGCAAAGCCGCGACATGGATTGCAGCGCAGGCTGGAATTAAAGTACCAGAAACGACAAGAGTTCTTATTGCAGAGTGTGAAGAAGTTGGTAAACAGGAGCCGCTTTCTGTTGAGAAACTCTCCCCTATCCTTGCTTTTTACCGCGTTGACGGCTGGCTTGAAGGCTGCCATAAATGTATCGACCTGTTACATTTTGGCGGTGTCGGCCATACGATGGTTATTCATTCGGGTGATATGGATATTATCATGAAATTCGCGCTCGAAAAACCTGCTTTCCGTATCTTGGTTAATACGGTATCATCCATAGGTGCTGTTGGTTATACAACGGCTCTTGCCCCGGCTCTTACCTTGGGTCCGGGTACTTGGGGCGGTTCGATTATATCGGAGAATGTAACTGCAAAACACATGATGAATGTGAAACATGTAGCTTTTGAAACCAATCCTATCAATCCCGGTAACACGATTAACTCGGCAAAAATGCAGAATACACCACACGATAGTTATATGCATGAAATAGAAGAGCGGTTAAAAGCCAGGGCTGGTAATCCGGTTTATACCCAAACATTTACGCACGCGGCAAAAGAACCGGTAAAAACTCAGAAAGATGGATTCAGCTTCGGCAATAATCTTTCCGAAGATGATGTAAAAAAGATTATGAATAATTTTAAGTTTTAAGACATTGCATTTGGGAATAGGGCGCCACTCGTGGCGCCTTTTCAACAATGAAAATTAATTCAGATAGAAGAAAAAACATAGAATTTCTCTTATCCAATGTCATGATTAAATTGGAGAAAAACAAAGAGTAGTCAAAAATTGTATCTATTTTTTAACTCTCCCCAGATTCTTCGGATTTCATCACGCGAATGGTGTGGAAATTTATCAACAACATACAATAGACTCAACTCAGAAACGGCTATATCAACTTCTCTTGTAATAAAAGTCAGTATTAACCTGAAACCGTAGTCTTTTTTTTCATAATCAAATGGCATAGAAATTAGCAATTCATTAAAACTATTTATACCAAGCCGCTCAAAGATTTTTGTTACAATATACTCGCATTTAGACAGAGAGTAAATTTCTTTGTCTGTTAGATGTAGAAAATTACTTGTATTTCGTCGTTTAATAATAACCTGTAACTCATGAATCGAGATCTGCCCAAATGGAACATAAAGAGCACAGTTATCATCTTCCCAAATAATATAATTGATTAGTCTCAGAGCATCAATATAAGCACCTAAATAATCTATACCCTTTTCACTGTAATGATGGCAAATTTTTGCAAGATGATCTCCTAAATTGACTGCATGCGGTGACATGCCCCAAATTTGCTTGTGAACATGTGGAATACTTGCACCCGCGGAACTTTGTGTTGATTTCCCCAAAACCAAATGACGAATTGAAGAATTTAAACCCATACGAATTCCAGATGAATTATTAAGATTTTTACGTAACCCATTTTCTTTATAATTCAAGAATTGTACAATTGTCATGTTCATATCAAAGAAGTGTTTCTCTTCCGCATCAGCCCATGAGTGTAATGGAGATATAGGCATAGCGATATAATGGAAATATGGACCATATGGGTAATCATTTCGAATAATACGAGTTTCATCCGATTTAGAAACTGTTCTCTTTTCATGAAATTTTGGGTTACAAAACAGGCATTCTTTTTCTTGCAATTCTGTGGATGCTCTGGGGTTTTTTGCAGCAACTCCTCTTACAAATTTATCTGGGTCTTTTTTGTAAATAAACCTTAAAACTTCAGGATTTACAGACAATTCTGCAAATACAATTCGTAACCATTTATCATTTTCTCCTAGAATAAAAGGATATATTCTTTTGATATTTCTCAGGGAAAGACCATATTCTAAAACCAAAAACCCAGGAGATGCACCAGGTCTCATTGCTCTTGTTTCCCCGATTTGAATTTCGAATGGTCGGATAGGGTCTCTTATCAAATAAATAATATTTGCTACTTCCTCAGATTCAGTATTTTCAAGTGCAATATTCTTTTGTTTTGCAATCTCAACAAATCCACTTGTAGTTTCTAGTTTTAATCGATAAAAACAAGGTATATTTGATTCAAAACTTGGATGAAAGGAGCTGTATAAATTTTTAGTAATTAATATTTTGTCCATTTCAACTTCGTCGATATCAAATTGATCAATTTTATCCGATACTATCTCATTTACTGATTTTTTTTGAATTGGAATGGTAGAATTTATTAAATTTTTTTTGTTCACTACACTTATTAGCACATGTAAAAGATTTTTTTTAAAAATGGCTTCGAACTGCTCCCCAACGTAGTTTTTATAAAAACACTCCTTGGGTAAATCCTTTTTGAAGGTAAGAAGTTTTTCTAAATCCTTGAGATTATTTAAGCTTGGGGCAATAGGTTCTGTGTTAAAGTAAAGCATTATCTCAGGTTTATTGTTTACTTTCCATGCTTTAAACGCTTTATTAACTTCATGTTCTGTTCCAGTTTCATTCGAATCCGGTAACAAAGTTCCTAATTTTGATTTAAAAATCCCAATAAATATATCCAGTTCTTCGAACCGTGCACGATTGTCTATATTACCTTGGACGCCCTGTTCATGAAACGATGGATAAACGTCAACTTCCCACATGAAAACATCTATAGCGAACCCATATATGCGAGCAAAGTTTTCATCATATTCCTTAATAACTGATTTTGCGATAACACGTTCAGATTCAATATCACTAGGAGAAGCTATCATAATACGTATTAATGACATAATCTCGATTCCTATATTAATGGATTAAGCTAAAACAAATCTTCACGAAAGTGTTAATCGTATTGATTAAACATTCCAGAACGCGAAGAAAAAGGAACTATCTGTTCTGCGATCAACCAAATTGTTTTGCATTAAAAAACTCGCAAAATTGACTATCTTTTAATCGTAGAGGTTTATTCTTTCGAATCCCAATCTTCAAATTTAAACAAAAAATCAAAGTCTTCAAATGAAAATTTTAATTGCATCTTCACAGGTGAGAATTTTATCTATAAAACCTGACAAGAGAAAACGCATATCATATCTTTTCAATTTTCCGAGATTGTTTAACCTATTGGATTTTACCAATAATACTTATTTACCAACTCCTGCAAAAATGCCTTTTACAAAATACTTCTGGAAAACTATAAAAATAACAAACACGGGAATTATAGACAGTACCGCTCCGGCAGCAATAAACCGGAAATTATTAACAAATGTACCTTGCATCCCTTGCAAGCCAAGCTGCACTGTGTGATACTGTGGATCCTGTAGTACAATCATCGGCCACATGAAATCACTCCATGCCCCCATTGTACTGAATAAAGCCACAACTATAAGTGTGGGTTTTACCATAGGCTGCATTATTTTTAACCACAAAGAGAAGGGTTTACAGCCATCCATGTACGCGGCCTCCTCAATTTCCTTAGGAATTGCCAGATATGCCTGCCTGAGTAAAAATACCGATAATGCATCGATAGCAAACGGCAAAACAACGCCCCAATAATTATCAATCAAACCCAGCTTTACGGTTATGCTGAATAGGGGTATCATCATAATTTCCTTCGGGAATATCATTGCCGAAAGGACACAAAGGAATAATAGTTTTTTACCATTGAATTGCAGCCTTGCAAGGGCAAATCCTGTTAATGACGACGCCAGGACATTTAAGAAAGCGGTGAGAATGGTAATAACAATGGTATTGAAAAAATAGAGGCTCATCGGAACCGCGTTCCAAATTTCGGAGTAATTGCTTAATGAAATATTGACCGGTAATAGTTGTGGAGGGAATTGAAAAATATCTCCGGCCGACCGCAGTGAAGCTAATACCATCCAGTAGAATGGGAAGATGCACAACAATGCAACCACGGAAAGAAGAATTGGTCTGAGGCCGTTTTTCATGGTTTATCCGGTCTGTCTAAAAGTTTCAAATTGGCTATTGACAGGCCAAGGGTAAATAAGAACAGCAATATTCCTATTGCCGAACCGTATCCCATGTTAAACTTTTCAAACGATTCCCTGAAAAGCAATGATACAATGGTCTTTTGTGCCATTGGAGCACCGGGAATAAGGACATAGAGCTCAGTGAATAACTTAACTGCAGCAATCGATGAAATGACAAATACCATAACTATTGTCGACCGCAGTTGCGGAATAATAATATGCCAGACTCTTTGCCAATACCCGGCTCCATCAAGAATTGCAGCTTCCTCGATATCGGCATCGGTAACTGCCAGCCCGGCAAGCATAATCATCATGTAATATCCGGCACCCCGCCAAATAGTAATAATCATCACCGCCAGCATGTTTTCGGGGAATGCACTCAGCCACTTAACAGAACTGATGCCTAAACTGGAAAACAGATAGTTAATAATTCCCATATCCTCCGCGAACATCCATTTCCAAATAATTCCAGCGGTAACCAAGGGAGTGACAACGGGGAAGAAAAATGCAGAACGAAAAATTCGGTTCAACCGGTTATTCCCGCGCAAAGCTAATGCAAGCATCAGTGAGGCTGCAATGAGTATAGGGGTAACTAAAATATAGAGAAAGGAATTAAGTAAAACTTTCCAGAACACTATATCGGTTAGCAGTACGGTGTAATTCTCAAACCCGATGAAGCTCCCGGCTGTAATAAGGTTTTCTTCCCGGAAACTATTGATAAAAACATACAATACAGGGTAGCAGAAGAAAACTGCAAAGAAAACAAAGGCGGGTAAAGCGAAAAAAAAAGTTTGTTTACTTTTAGCCATACCTGCCCTAAAAAAAGTGCCGCATTAAAAACGGATGTTAATAACGGGAAACAACCCCGTACGGTGATGCCGGTAATTCTCCTTAAAGGGAGCAAGATGTTCAAGCCATTCATCAATGTCTTGAATTAATCCCGATTCAGCATCATTTACATAGACGCCCGCGGTGATGTGCATTGCAGAAACCAGTATCATACCTTCCTGAATGCCGCTCTTTCGCAGTGCCGCTTCAACCTCGGAAGTAATATTTATGTATTCGCGTTTTTTCTTGGTCTGAAACCAGAGATATTCTGTGTGGAATTTCATTTTTTACTCAGTTTGTTTGACTTATAATGCCACAGTAATTTGTCCGGGAGATTAACTATTCTTAGTCAATGCATCTTTACTGACAACCTGCTCGAGTTGTTTGGCACTCATCTCGGTGGCAAACATCCAATAATCCTGTGTAGTTTTTTTCAAACGCTCTGCAAGGCTAGACAACAGCCGTTTTATAATATCTGGATGTTCATTTATTAAAAAATCAATACCTTTATCAAAGTCAATCACGAGCGAGTCCTCGATAGCGCACAGGCTGGCAGTTCTTTTTTCTCCAAGAATTGCACTCATCTCGCCGAATATCATTCCTTTCTCAGCGAACTCGCTCACTTTAAGTTTTCCTTTAAATACACCAACTCTTCCTTGCACAAGAATAAAAATAGACCTGCTGGGCTCACCTTCCCTGACAAGGAAATCTCCGCGTTTGAAGTTTTTCATTGCTTATATACCTGCAAATTTTAGTAAAAATGCTTTTATAAACTTATCAAGGTCGCCGTCCATTACGCCTTGTGTATCGGATGTTTCAACATCCGTACGATGGTCTTTAACCATATTGTATGGGTGAAAAACGTACGACCTGATTTGGCTGCCCCACTCAATTTTCAACTTTGTTTTTTCAATCTCATCAAGCTCCGCCACTTGTTTTTCAACTTCCAGCTGATACAGTTTCGATTTCAATAGTTTCATCGCATTGGTTTTATTCTGCAACTGCGAGCGTTCACTCTGGCAGGCTGCCACGGTATTTGTCGGTATATGTGTTATCCGCACTGCCGTTTCGACCTTATTAACATTTTGCCCGCCTTTACCACCGGAACGGTAGGTATCAATGCGCAGGTCAGCGGGATTAATATCTATTTCGATATCATCATCCACTTCGGGGATGACATATACCGAGGCAAAAGAAGTATGCCTGCGTTTGTTTGCGTCAAAGGGAGATATTCTCACTAAACGGTGCACACCATTTTCAGCTTTTAAATAGCCAAAAGCGTTTTCTCCGACTACTTCAATTGTTGCACTTTTTATTCCCGCGCCATCACCTTCAAGCATATCAACGATGCTAACTTTGAAACCGTTCCGCTCACACCACCGCAGATACATCCGTAAAAGCATGTCAGCCCAATCCTGTGCCTCGGTACCACCCGCACCAGAGTGGATGGTGAGAATGCCATTTTTATCATCGTCCTTGCCACTGAGCATATTTTTAAACTCAAGGGCTTCAACCATTTTTGCAACAGATTCCAGTTCTACCGCAATATCGCCTTGGAATGATTCATCATTTTCAGCGGCTGCCATACCAATTATATCCTCGGTTGAGACAGTCTGAGCATTAACCTTATTCCAATCTTCAACCCATTGCTGAAGTGCTTTAATTTGCTGCAATACCTTTTGTGCACCTTTTTGATCATTCCAGAATCCGGCAGTTTCGGTAAGGTGCTGTAATTCTTTTATTTTATTTTCTTTTTCATCTACCTTAAAGATAGCTCCGTAGATTAATGACCCGGATTTGCTGTTCTTTGAGTTTTCTAAATTCTTCTTCGTACATGGTAACCTGTTCTTGCTATAATTTATTGTTGAATTTGATTTATCGTCTTAAAATCACAGACATTCTAAGGATGTCTGTATCAAAATCTGTTTCGTCCCTGACGGGACTAAAAAAATAAGGTTTTACTTTTGCTATAAATATTCCGTCCCTAACGGGACTAAAAATCAAGGTTTTGCTCTTGCTATAAATGTTACGTCCCTAACGGTGGGTGTCGCATAACATAATTTTATCCCCCAAAAGCGCGGTAGAGACAGCAAGTTGCTAAGGCCGTTGGTCTTTTATTTTGTGCTCTATCCCCCGAATGAATCCGGGGGCAATTGTAATAGCACCCGCATGAATGGCTGCTGAAAATACGATTAATTAAGTTGTCCCCGGATTTATCCTGGGGATTAAAAGACCTAAACAAAACGGGCTTCAACCCAACTTTGTTGTTGAATACTATCCATTTCTAAATTATGAGACACCCATCTAACGGCAATGGTGTCAACTTAAGAAATACAAGTATCCGTTCCTAAGTCCCTCCTTTTGAAAGGAGGGTGGATCGCTTTAGCGAGACGGGAGAATTGTTTTTAGATAATGTAAATGCCGCTAAAACAAAACAACCTCACCCTTAGTCCCTCTCCTTCGCAAGGAGAGGGAAGCTCCAAATCAAATTTCGACACATATTATAATCTAATCTTTTAGATAATCAGAAGGTGCTGAATTAACAACTTTTACCTGATTAAATCCTTACAACTCGCCTTCTTCTACTTCTATTTCCATTCTTAGGAGTGCTGCACCAAGTGTTTTACCTTGGGCATCATACTTTAATGTAACAGTGCCGCCGCCGCCTAAAGCATTGTGCAGTAAAAAATTCAGCGCACGGATGTTTGGCATTTCATACCGGTGCACTTCACCAAGCGCAATTCCAGTGAAATGTGTTTTAACTTTTTCAGCAGTCACATATTTTTCAATAATTTTGTATAGACTATCACTATAAGCAATCAGCCCGATATTTGCGCTGTCGCCCTTATCGCCGCTTCTTGCATGCGCTATTTCAATAAGACGGATTTTCTTTTTCATATTTTACCTACTCCTCGCCTAAGGTTACAAAACTTACAATAGGGGTAACCATGCTTTTCCTTAAAAGTGCCGGCCAATATGCTACCACTTCACTCGGCTTTGGTCTTCCTCCCGCGAAACCGGTAACTGCCGGTGGACCGGTAAGTACCAATGGAGCAATCTCTCTGCCAAATCGCTCAACCGGGGCAAAATCTTTCGACCGGACAGAGAACCTGAGCATAACTTCATTGATTTGGTCTTCATCCAACCGCGGGGCAAGCGGGCCATGGCAGGCATTAAGACCGATAAACTCGGCATTCATTTCATCAAAACTCAAGTTTAATAGTTGCAGCCGGTTTTTCAGTATTTCGGCAGCCTTTTTAGCCTTTGTTGCAGCCTGCGGCCATGAGTATGTTAAAGTTCCCGAAGAGACATAACCATCGCTGTATGCACATGAAACTTTATAAAATTCAGTTGCTTCTTTTCCCTCGACACCGTACAGCAATACCCGGTTATTCCCTTCATCCTGCAGATGTATGGAACTGAAATCTGCTACGCAGTCGGGCGTAATGTATTCCACGGGATTGCCGATCTCATAAACCAATTGCTCGGCAACGGTATCAAAGGTAACCATGCCGCCGAGTGATTCATGCTTTGTAATATATACTTTACCATCGGGGTGTGCTTCTGCAATCGGGAAACCGATTCGCTCGAAGTTTGGGACATCCTGCCAATTGCCAAGAAAATTACCGCCGGTTGCCTGCGCACCGCACTCCAATATATGCCCGGCAATAGTACCGATTGCCATTTTGTTATAGTCTTCAAAACTCCAGTCAAATTCATAGACCATCGGGGCAAGGGTTAATCCTGTATCAGTTGTCCTGCCTGTAATAACAATATCTGCTCCGCCCCTTAATGCTTCAACTATTGGTTGCGCGCCAAAATAGACGTTTGCACTTTCAAGTTTTAGCTGCACCGTTTCTATGGACTCCCCGGTCTCCATATTTTTTAGGGCTTCCCCCTTGGCTTTCAAAGCATCAATCTCTTCAAGAATATCATCGCCCGAGACAACACCAATTTTTAGATTTTTAATACCAAGTTTAAGAGCAACTTTTTTAACCGCCTCGGCACATGCAATGGGATTTACCCCGCCGCCATTGGTTATTATTTTAATTTTCTTCTCAATGCAAACCGGAAGAATCCGCTCCATTAAAGAAGGTATATCTGAAGCGTAGCCCATTTCCGGTCGCTTTTTCTGTTGTTTTCTCAGAATGGACATCGTCACCTCAGCAAGGTAGTCCATAACGAGATAGTCAATCTGGCCTTCGGTTACTTGATAGAACGGGGCATCAATCAGGTCACCCCAAAAGCCCTGCCCTGAAGCAATCCTTATACTTGGTTTCATACGGATACAGCAAAAATTTATTAATATTATTGCAAGATAGTGAAATGCAATGAAAAGTTAAGCAGGGAAAGCATCAATTGGAAGGCAGAAAATCAAACTGCCAATTCCAGGTAACAAACAAAAAAGGCTGCTGCAAATTACTTTGCAGCAGCCTGAAAACCTGACATACAAATTGTTATTTGTATGAATGCAGAACTTTCATGTAGTTTGCACGTTCAAACTGCGCAGGATCAGCAACTTTGTTATAGCTCATACTGCCGCGCATTTGAGTTAGTGACTCGTATTCATTGGCTTCCATCCAGTATTCTAAACGGGTAAGAATATCACCGATATGACCAACACCAAACTTCAGCAGGCATGAAAGCACTTGAGTAACTTTCGCACCGGCCATAATCATTTTAATAACATCTTTTTCGTTATAGATACCGCTGGTTGCAGCTAAATCGGCTTGTAAACGGCCGTACAGAATCGCAATCCAACGAAGCGGCAGGCGCATTGCCATTGGGGTACTAAGCAAAACGTTCGGCACAACTTCTAAGGTATCCAAATCGATATCAGGCTGATAGAACCGGTTAAAAAGCACCAAACCATTAGCACCTGATTTTTCAATTTCATGCGCTATATTAGCAATTGAACTGAAAAAAGGTCCAAGCTTTACAGCTATTGGTATTTTAACTTCGGCCCGTACACTGCGAACGATATCAAGATAACTCTGTTCAACTTCCTGTCCAGAAACATTCAAGTCAGCAGCAAGACGGTAGATGTTTAATTCAAGCGCATCTGCACCGGCTTGTTCAATTTTTTTCGCGTATTCAATCCAGCCGCCTTTAGATTTTCCGTTCAGGCTGGCAATAACAGGAATCTGCAATGCTTCTTTCGCTTTACGGATATGCTCCAGATATTGTTCAGGGCCAGCTTTGTATTCTGTTGAGTTAACAAAATACGAGGTGGCTTCTGCATAACTATCAGCAGTGGATTCTGTGTGATGATAAAATTCAAGGGCTTCATGCTCAATCTGTTCTTCGAATAACGAATACAGAACAACTGCCGCTGCTCCTGCATCTTCCATTTGCTTCAAAGAATCGACATCTTTGCTTAGTGGGCCGGCTGATGGGACGATAGGATTTTTCAGCTCTAAGCCTAAATATGTTGTTTTTAAATCCATGGTAATCCTTTTTCTATTAATTTCTTTTTCCGTTGATGAGTAAACCGGAAAGATGTGTAACCATCTTTCCGGCAATCTTATTTTACTTATTCTGGTTTATCTAAAGCCATTTGTTCATAAAATTTGAACTTGGTAGTTACATCCTGCTGCGCTTCATCTATCAGGCGGGCAGCCATTTCAGGATGGGATTTAACCAGCATTTTATAACGGGTTTCAAGATATGCAAAATCCTTCAACGGAATTTTCAAGCCTTTAGAATCGAGTTTAAACGGGTTCCTACCCTCAGTAACCCAATCCGGGTTATACCGGAATAACTGCCAGTAACCTGAATCAACAGCGGCTTTCTGATTCTTCATACCAGTAGCCATGTTAATACCATGAGCGATACAATGGCTGTATGCAATAATGATCGATGGCCCGTCATACGCTTCAGCCTCAAGGAAAGCTTTTACCGTGTGAGCATCGTTAGCGCCCATTGCAACTTTTGCAACATAAACGTTTCCATAAGACATTGCCATTAATGCAAGATCCTTTTTAGCCATTGGCTTACCGCCTGCTGCAAACTTAGCAACTGCTGCACGCGGTGTCGATTTTGAGCACTGGCCACCGGTATTTGAATACACTTCGGTATCAAGCACAAGTATGTTAACGTTCTTACCTGATGCCATAACGTGATCTAATCCGCCATACCCGATATCATAAGCCCAGCCGTCACCACCCATTATCCAAACTGATTTCTTAACGAGATAATCAGCAAGGGTTTCGAGTTGGTTGATATCTGCTATTTTAACTTCGTCTTTTTCAACTGCAATTAATTCCCGCAATTTTGTTTTTAACGCTGCGACTCTCTGGCGTTGTTCATAAATGCCTGCTTCGTCAACCTGTTGTGCATTAACGATATCAAGAGTCAAACGGTCACCAACATCACCACCTAATTTTATCAGGAGGTTTTTGGCCTGTAAATTGTGTTTATCAATCGCGAGACGGAAGCCAAAACCAAATTCAGCGTTATCTTCAAACAAGGAGTTTGACCAAGCCGGACCGCGTCCATCATTGTTTTTAGTCCAAGGAGTCGTAGGCAGATTTGCACCGTAGATTGAAGAACACCCTGTTGCATTCGCGATTACGGACCTGTCACCGAATAACTGGCTGACTAATTTAACATAGGGAGTTTCACCACAGCCTGAACAGGCACCTGAGAACTCGAAGAGCGGCTGTAGGAATTGTGAATCTTTAACTGAACTTGTATTAAGCTGTGCACGGTCAAATTCAGGCAGGGTAAGGAAGAAGTCCCAGTTTGCTCTTTCAGATTCGCGAATCGGTAACTGTTCAGCCATGTTAATGGCTTTCAAACGGGTTTCTTGTTTGTTCTTTGCAGGGCAAACGTCAACGCAAAGTGCACAACCGGTACA
>JACPGF010000169.1 GCA_016182615.1 Ignavibacteriales bacterium | reverse complement strand
TAGCTGTTTAATGTATAAATACTCACCCCCGTATTCCATAAAACACTATTTCCATACCATCCGGTTCCAATTTTGCTGTAATCGATATCGTCAAGAAGCAGCATAGCATACGGTTTAATGCCATTATAGACAGTTGAAAGGTCAAAATACAGCATCGCATTATCCCTGTCCCTGTTACTATGCTCAATACTTTTAAAAAATACCAAAGGATTCATGTAGGAAAAATCAGCCGAGCGGTTTGAATAGATGATAATCTCCCCTACCCCAAATTTCGTGCTTTTCCCTATAAGAAATTGCAGCCTGTGCGAGGCTATAAATTTATCAGGAATTGTTGTGATTTGTCCCTGAATACTATCGCTTGCATATCGCGGGATGCCGAGCAGCCTACCGTGAAAAAAATTGTACGATAACCGGTCAAATGCACCCGCTGCCAAGTAGTTGATAATCCCTGCCGTATTTTACTTTTATATCGCCGCTTTCAAATGTAACATAGCCGCGCGTATCATCAAAAAAAGTTTCTTCCGCTTTTTCTGCAAGTTTGTAACTGTTCCGTAACACAGAACTGTATCTGGTCATGCTTTTAGAGCCTGAAATTTTTCCATTGCTCCCGTAAACATAATATCCAAAATGATCGGCAAGAGTTCCACGGACAATTCCGCCAATATTTAGTGCGCTTAGAGAATTGTTTTCATTTTGATAGTAGTCCACTGAGCCATACATTGAAACAAATAAAGAACCTTTGCTTTTTTCTTTACTGTAATAGAGATACCTGTTAGTATTACCAAACCGGTAATCGCCTTTATTAAATATTCCGGCTGTTTGAATTAATGTGTCAGTTAATTCATTCTCGAACTCAACGGTAAATTGTTGGAGCAGTTTATTGTCGTTAACAGATAATTGTTCTTTCTTAAGAGAGATTTCCTGTAATTTATCGGCAATCATCCTGCGTGAAACCGGAAGTGAAAAGCTGTTATAGGATTGAACGAAACCCTGCACATGCATGCGCTCAACAAAGTTATAAACGCGGTTATCAATTTCCACATCTTCCGACTGAGGAAAGATTACTGCTGTTAAAAACAGGATAGATACAAATGATTTTAGTAACTTCATTTATCTAACCTGCTCCCATGTGTCCGAATTAGATTTATCCGAACGGAGTATAGAGAAAGCATTAAGTGACCAAGAGTAAGCCACTTTAAAATAACCGTATTTCCGGTAACGCCTTGGTGATTCGAACACTTTAAATTTCCGAAGGAAAAGAATTTTACCATTTTTTGCGGCTCGTTTAAACAAGTCAAAATCTTCACCTGCTGCAAGGTATTCCTTGTAACCACCCAGTTGTTCAAATACCTGCTTGCGGATAACCTGACATTCTCCTCTGCCCATTCCAAGCCCGAACTTATTAATCAGGAAAAAATAGTTATTGTAGAATGAATGAAACACCCGGTCACCTATGGTATTTTCATCGGGGAATATTTCAACAAAACAAGTTAGAGCAACATTTTTCGAACTCCCGAAATCTTTAATGACATAAGTAAGAAAATTTTCCGGTTTATCAATTAGAATATCAGCATTGATAAACATCAAAATGTCGCCATGAGCATGCTTGGCTCCAAAATTTCTTCCTGAAGCGATATTTTTTGTCAAACTTTTTGGTTCGTTGACAATCCGGACTTTGTAACTCTCGGCTATTTTAATAGTATTGTCGGTACTCCCGCCATCTGAAATTATTATTTCATACTGAAATTTTTGCCGTAAATCTAACGAACATAGTTGATTAAGAATGCCCGGTAACAATTTTTCTTCGTTAAGAGTTGGAATGATGATGCTTAACATATCTCGTTTGAATCTTTATTGCGGAATACAAACTTCCGCGGATTATAACATTTTAATAGGACAATACTAAAACTCATGAATTTTGAATGCATTCACAAATATTTAGTAATTTTATTTCATAAATCAAAATTTCAATCCGGATAACTCATTGCAATAAAACATAAAAGGAGTTGAACATCCGGATCAACTCCTCTTATCAGAATGTAAACGGTTACTTATTTTTCCGGTTTCATCTGGGGGAAGAAGATAACATCCCTAATGGATGCATTCCCGGTTAAAAGCATAACTAAACGGTCAACGCCAATGCCGAGCCCGGCTGTTGGCGGCATACCATATTCGAGTGCGCGCACAAAATCTTCATCAATCTGTTGCGCTTCATCATCACCTGCATCAAGGGCTTTCTTTTGTTCAAGGAACCTGTTGTGCTGATCAATAGGATCATTTAACTCGCTGAATGCGTTGCAAATTTCACGGCCTGCATGTTTCAATCGGATATTCAACTAAAAATGTCGGCTGAATCAATTTATCCTGCAAAGTAATTTCAAATATCTCATCAATCAGTTTACCACGGCTTTGTTTGGTAATTTCAATATGATATTTTTTTGCAAGTGCCTGTAAATCCTCATCGCTCAATTCCAAAACATTTAAGCCTGTTTGCTCTTTTAAAGCATCTATCATCGAAACACGGTTCCAGGGCGGAGTAAAATCAATAGCATGCCCGTCAAAATTAAACTGAAGAGTACCGAAAACCTTCGTACAAATATGAGCGAACATTTCCTCGACAAAACGCATCATCCATTCATAGTCTTTATATGCGACATACACTTCCATCATGGTAAATTCAGGATTATGCGTTTTATCCATGCCTTCATTCCTGAAGTCTTTGGATATTTCGTACACACCATCAAAACCGCCAACGATCAAGCGTTTGAGATAGAGTTCATCTGCAATACGTAAATAGAAAGGTATATCAAGCGCATTGTGATGAGTCATAAATGGTCTGGCAGATGCCCCGCCGTACATTGGCTGTAATACCGGTGTTTCGACTTCGAGTATGCCTTTACCGTCCAAAAATGATCGCATTGCAGTGATTATTTTACTTCTCCGCAGAAAAGTCTCTTTGACTTCAGGATTGACAATCAGATCGACATAACGCTGCCTGTACCGCAATTCTTTATCAGCAAACTGGTCATACACGACCTTTTCACCTTGTTCATTGGTAACTTCTTTTGCAATTGGAATAGGTCTGAGCGATTTTGTTAATAGTTCTAATTCTTGAACATGCACCGAAATTTCTCCGGTTCTGGTTCTGAATACAAAACCTTTCACGCCAATGATATCGCCTATATCGTATAACCGGAAGGCATCATAACTTTCACCTAATTCATCTTTTTTCATATAAACTTGAATCCGGCCAAAGGTATCCTGAATATGAGCAAAAGAAGCTTTACCCATTCTGCGGATAGCCATAATTCTGCCAGCAACCGCTACCTCAAGTTTTTCTTCCTCACGAAAATTGTTTTTAATATCCTGTGAGTTTGCATTGACATCGAATGCGTATTTAAAGGGTTCAATGTTTTTCTGTTTCAGTTCCTCTAATTCTTCATGCCGTCTTTTTATAAGAACATTTACATCTTCAAAAATTGGTTGTTCCATGGTAACCTATATTATTTTCTCTTGAAATTTGCTAATCTGATACATACTAAATCCTGAATATTATCTGCAAGTTTAAATGGAACCGTAAAATTATTAACAATCATAACAAATGAAACCCATTCATTATCACCTGTTAACATATACCCTGAAAGGCTCCTGACATTACCGACATATCCGGTTTTCCCCCGCACATTATTTTCTGCTCTTGATTTTAACATCCTGTCGGACAATGAACCGCTTTTCCCTGCTACCGAAAGTGAATTGAGATAATAACTAAAATAGTCTTGTTTATACATAAATCCCAAAACGGTACTTAATTGCCTTGCAGTCAGTAAATTCATTCTCGATAAACCCGAACCATCAACCAGTTGAATATTCTCAGTGTTCACTCCAATCGCTGAAAGAAATTTCTCAACGTACGACAAACCATTATTTGTTGTGCCAAAGTGATCTTTTTCATATCCAATAGCTTTCAGGAGCTGCTCTGCAAAAAAATTCTGGCTGTTTTTATTGACAATACTTAATATCACCGGTAAAAAAGCTGAATAGTGAGTAAACAGCAAATGTTCCTTTGTTAAATCAGGAGACTCTACAAGGTCGTCTATGTCCGCAGCATAACCCTTAATTTTAATTCCTTTGCTAAGCAAAACTACCTTGAATACGGTAACAAAGTACTGCGTAGGATTATTAATGCTTGCATAAAGTCTCTTCGGATCGCTATTTTCTTTTATCGTTCCGCTAATCGATATAATGTTTGTCCCCCGCTGCCGGTAAACTGAAATATCGGTAACTGAGTCGGCAGCCACGGTATATACATTGTAAATTATAGTAACATACCGGGTCAAAGGCTCCATTTCCATTTTTGCTTTTTCCCCCGCGTTTCCGGGAGTAATGAGCAATTCAATACAATTATCATTTAATGACAATGCACCCGAAGGAGCTGCATACCAGTCAGTCTCATAATCCCAGGCCCAACCAGAGCCCAACCCAATATCATCGAAAGCATTATCATCGCCAATAATATTCCCATCTATTTCATCAATTCCGTTTTCAAGCAGAGAGTCGGCCCAATTATTAAATACTTTAAGAATACTATCATTGTAAAATCTGCCCGAAATAGCCGGATCACCGAAGCCGCGAATAATAAGATCACCCTTAAGCCGATTACCTTCAACATCACCGATGGTGTAAATTTCAGTTTTAAACCGGTAGTTTTTACCAAGATAATGTAATGCGGCAGCGGTAGTAATCAGTTTCAGATTCGAGGCTGGCATGAGCAATTTGTGTTCATTCCTTTTGTAGAGATATTCACCATTTGCCATAGACTGAATGACAACACCCCATTGAGCCGAGTTAAAACTGGGGTCATCAAAAATATCTTCCAATTGATCCTGAAACTCAGGAATGGTTGCAAAGGTAAATTTTGGTAATGAATCGCTCTTTGCCTCTTGTGCAAATACCAACTGCGCTCCCGAACAGAAAAAAAGAAACAGAAAAAAGCTAATCTTTTTCAATTGAATTGATATACTCTTTAATTTTTGGTTCGGGAATCTTTTTATACTTACCGGGGGGGATATCACCTAAAGTGAATGGACCTAATTGCTCACGATGGAGTTCAACAACAAAAAGCCCAAGAAGTGCAAACATTTTTTTCACAAAATGGTTCCTGCCTTCTTTTGCACACACCTGAACGATACGTTTATTTTTGGAGACAAACTTAATATATTTAAACTTGGAAAATTTCCTTTCAAGCACTACACCTTTTTCAAGCAGTTTTTTTCTGCCTTCATCCAAGGGTTCACTTAAAACAGCTACGTAAATTCTATCATAGCCATGAGTCGGGTGTAATAGTAACTGCGTCAAGTCACCATCGTTCGTCATCAATAAAAGGCCTGTTGTATTAACATCCAAACGGCCAACAGGAAATACCTTTGGTAGTGGCGGTACTAATGAAGTTACTATTTTCCTTTTTTTCTCATCCTCGGTTGTAGTAACATAACCTTTCGGTTTGTTCAAAAGATAATATACTTTCTTTGCAACATTGATTTTTTCACCATCATAGAACACCGAATCCTTATCAGGATCAAGACTGAAACCGGGTTCCACGATCGTGTCTTTATTCACGGATATTCGTCCGGATTTTATCAAGTCATCAGCATCTCTTCGCGAGCAGACGCCGCATGTCGAGATATATTTATTAAGCCTCTGGAGCATTTTCACCTTCTATTTCTAACTCAGCTTCCATTTGTTCTTCTACCGCGCTCATTAACAGTTTCCTTTTTTGTTCAAGGAAATCTTCATCTTGCATAATTTCTTCTATCTCTCTCGGTTTAGGTAAATCACTTATTTTGTTTAGTCCAAAATATTTCAAAAATTCATCAGTCGTTGCATACAAAATCGGACGGCCGACAGTTTCTGATCGACCTGCAATTGCAATAAGGTTCTTTTCCAATAGTGTGTTAATGGTATAATCCGAATTAACACCGCGTATTGATTCAAGTTCCGGTTTGGTTATCGGCTGTTTATAAGCTACTATGGCCAAGGTTTCTAACGCTGCCTGACTTAATCTTCTTTTACTTTTTTCAGAGGAAAGATAACCTAAATACTTCGCATATTCCTGTCTTGTGCTAAAAATGTACCCGTCAGCTATCCTTACAATATTAATTGAATGCCGCTCGTTTTCAAGTGCAGCATTTATTTCGTTGACACAATTGTCAATATCTTCCGGAGTAATTTCTATCTCATCTCCATCGATTCCTTGAACCACACGGATTATTTCGATAGGTTTTATCGGCTCATCGGAGGCAAATATAAGTGCCTCAATTATTGATTTGTAAATTGCTTCCATTTTCTAAGGCATAAACAGTAAAATCATTAAAATCAGGGGACTCTTTGATACCTATTCTTCCCATTTTCACTAATTCCAACAGGGCAATAAATGTAACAACTATCCTTATTTTTTCGCGCATCTCATTAATAATACTCAAAAAATGCAATTCCTTGAATTTTCCGAGCAGTGTCATAATATGGTCTATCTGTTCTTCAATCGAAACAGGCATTCTTTTAATTTCGTGAAATACTTCCTTTTTGACCTGCTGTATGATTCCCTTGAATACTTTTGCAAGATCATAAACACTGACATTTTTAAGAAGTATTTCGTATTCCGGCGGAGCAACTTTCGGGTCCTCGTTAAAATTGCCTCTCCAGAATTGTTTCCGCTGTGCTGACTCGAAGAAACTTAATTCTTCCGACATCTCTTTATATTTTTTGTACTCAAGCAGCCGTTGCACCAGTTCTGCACGCGGGTCTATTTCCTCACCCTTCGCATCAACTTCTTTTGGTAATAACAACCTGACTTTTATGTGCATCAGTGTTGATGCCATCAGAATAAAATCACCAGCGACTTCAAGATCAAGCGTTTGTATCAAATTAACATATTCCAAAAAATCCTTTGTTATCTTCGATATAGGAATATCATAGATATTAATCTCATCACGCTTGATGAAAAACAGTAATAAATCTAAAGGACCTTCAAAATGGTCAAGTTGAATTTTATACAAAGCTTAACCGATTTTCATTACTTCATGTACCTGAGCCATTGTATCGCGGGCAATACTCCTGGCTTTCGTCTCACCGTCATTGAGCACTTCCAAAATATACGGGATATTGTTTTCAAGTTCCCGCCTTTTTTTCAGTATTGGATCGAGCGTGTTGGAAATTTTTGCCGCACAACGCATTTTGCAGTCAACACAGCCCAGTTTACCGGATATGCAGTCAGTCTCAATTTCTGCAATTTCTTCAGTACTCTCGTTAAACTTTTTATGATAACTATAAACTAAACAAACTTCAGGCCTGCCGGGAGAGTTTTTGTAGATTTTCTCAGGGTCAGTTACTGCCTTCTTAAGCTTTTTCTTAACAATCTCAGCATCATCAGACAATAAAATAGTATTATCCAACGACTTGCTCATTTTTGATTTACCATCCAGGCCAACAAGCCTCGCGGTTTTTGTCAGGAGTGGTTCCGGTTCAGGAAATACATTGCCGTACTGCAAATTAAACTTACGGGCAAGTTCTCTGGTGATTTCAATATGCGGCACCTGATCTTCACCAACAGGAACACAGTTTCCTTTATACAAAAGTATATCTGCAGCCTGTAAAACCGGATATCCTAAATGCCCGTATATTACGGAATCAAGATCCAAATCCCTTACCTGATCTTTCAGTGTTGGATTTCTTTCTAACCGGCTGACGGTAATGAGCATGGCAAATATCAATTGCAACTCACAGTGCTCTTTAACCTGCGACTGCCTGAACATGGGACTTTTTTCCGGAATGATTCCTGCCGAGATCCAGTCAATTACCATATCGATTGAATCCTGATAGATGTTTGCCGTATTAAGTGATGTTGTTAAAACATGATAATCTGCGATTAAATGATAGTTTTGATAATCATTCTGCAATGCAATCCAGTTTTCAAGTGCACCGGCATAGTGCCCGATATGTAGTTTACCGGTAGGCCTCATGCCGCTGAGTATAGTCTTTTTAGCCATAATAACAATTTTCTTTAATGATAAAACAAATATGGTTTCCAGGATTCATCTACCTTAGAGACCGAATTTTTTATGAACAAAATGTGATTGGGTTCGTACGGTTTATGTATCATTCGCATTTCGGCTTCAGCAGGTGTTCTGCTGCCCTTTTTATTATTGCACTTTGTACATGCACAAACCATATTGTCCCAGGTATCCTGCCCTCCCCGGGCTTTTGGAATAACATGGTCAACTGTTAAAGCAATATCACCGCGCCCGCAATACACGCATTTATACGCATCCCGCCGCAGAACATTTCTTCTTGTTAAAATAACCTGCTTGTAAGGGATTGTAACATACCGCCGCAGCCTGATGATGTTTGGTTTCGGAAAAGCAATACTTTTCGATCTGATTTGTTTATTTAAATCAGAAGCCACAATCTCTGCTTTCCCAAGTATAATAAGGACAAGAGCTTTTTTAGCGGTACAGATTGATAACACCTCATAGCTTTGGTTTAATACCAAAACCCGTGCATGCAACCGTCCATTTTTTCCGTTATTTGTTTCGAACGCAAAACCCTTCTCAGATTTAGTTTACCAGCCAAATAATTAAGTTCATTGCACAAATATAAGGTTTGGAAAGGAATTATGGCAATTTTACTGATGAATAACAATTGCAGAACAAACAGCGTAGTTATCTGAATGGCTGAGTGAGATTTGTACTTTAAAAGCAGAATATTCCTGATTTTCCTTTAATATTTTCACCAGCGGCATCCCGGATTCATCAGAGTGAACTTCAATATCCTGCCATCCTAGGCCTGACTGATGCGCATTGGTAAATGCCTTGTAAACAGCTTCTTTTGCAGCGAATCGAGCGGCAAAATGCTGATATTTCTTTATTTTTGATTCACAGTAAGCAATTTCGGCTGGCGTAAATATTTTTTTTAGGAAACTATCACCCAACCTGTCAACACTGTCCTGTATCCGGTTAATTTCAATTATATCAACACCAATTCCTACAATCATGAACCTGATTAATAACCTTCTGCTGCACCGGATCCGCGGGGATCACTGCAACCGGTAAAACTATTTTCAGATGCATCATACATTATTGCCTCGACCAGACCTAAAACTCTCGTCTCACCAAATACATAACCTTTTTTTAGTAAAGCATTTTTCGTGTCAGCTGATAAGCCATATTTTTCAAAATCTATCCGGTCAGGCAGCCATTGATGATGTACCCTCGGTGCAGATACAGCCTTCGCCAGTGGCATCTGGAAATCAATACAATTGGTAATTACCTGTAATACAGCAGTAATAATTGTTGAACCACCCGGCGAACCAACAATCAAATAAGGTTGATTGTTTTTAAGAACTATTGTTGGAGTCATTGAACTGAGCATCCGTTTTTCGGGTTGGATCGCATTTGCTTCTCCGCCAACTAATCCAAATTGATTCGGAACCCCGGGTTTGGCAGAAAAATCATCCATTTCGTTATTTAATAAATAACCGGCACCTTCAACAATAACTTTTGAACCGTATGATGAATTTATGGTTGTTGTAACACTAACTGCATTGCCGTCTTTGTCAATTACCGAAAAGTGAGTGGTTTGCTCACTTTCTTTTACCGGGGCAGTAAATTTACCGGCTTTAATTTTATTTGAAGCAGTCGCTTTATTCTTGAATGACTTAAAAATCTTACCCGCGTATAATTTATCGGTCAAACCGGTAACTGGTACCGTGAAAAATGCGGGATCTCCGAGATGTTGAGCTCTGTCCGCATATACATGTTTTAGTGATTGAAATAAAATATGGTAATATGCAGAAGATGCAAAGTCTTCCGGTTTAATCTTCGCATTTTCAAGTATGTTCAATGCCTCTATTAATGCAACGCCGCCTGAGCTGGATGGTGGCATTGTAATGATCGTATGCGCTCTATAACTTCCCTGCAAAGCATCTTTTTCTACCGGTTGATATTTTTCAAGGTCCGCATGGGTAATATAGCCACCATTAGTTTTCATCTGTGCAACTAATAGGTCAGCAAATTCCCCTTTATAAAATCCGTCTCTGCCATTTTTTTTAACGGCCTCGATAGTTTTTGCGAGCTGATTTTGGGTGAATATTTCCCCGGCTTGGTATGGTTCACCATTTTTTGAGAAAACCTTAAGACTTGTAGGAAATTTTTTGAACTCGGGCAGCATGTACTTGAACGAGTTGGCGGTTTCTGAAGAAAGCTGAAAACCATTTTTTGCCAAATTAATAGCAGGTTGAATAATTATTTCCCTTTTTTGGGTTCCGTATTTTTCAAGCGCATATAATAGACCGGCTACAGAACCCGGTACGCCTGAAGACGATTCAGATTCCTGAATTTTTTTAACAAGAACCTTTCCAGTTGAATCCAAATACATATCCCTAGAAGCCGAGAGAGGTGCTTTTTCACGGAAATCGATTGTAGTGTTTTTCCCGTTCTTCAGGTGAATAACCATATATCCACCACCACCTAAATTACCCGCGGAAGGATAAGTGACAGCAAGTGCAAACCCGACTGCAACTGCCGCATCAACCGCGTTGCCGCCCTTTTTAAGTATATTAAGACCAACTTTTGCAGCAAGAGGTTCAGCGCAAACCACCATTCCATGAGCGCCCTTTTGCAGTTTTTGCTGAGGAAATATAAAGCTTATATATCCAAAGACAATCAGAATAGTAAAAATCTTAGAAAAGATCGATTTTTGCACGGACGTTTACACCATCATTTTTCAATTGGTTATTGAGTATTTTAAGAGTTTCCTGAATGGAAGTGACAAGTGCTTTTGTTTCCTTCAGGAGTGTATCGTCATACAGTGCTTTGCCAAGGTTATTTTTTTGATCCTTTGTTTCTACAAGAAAGGAATCAAGTTTTTTCAAAAGTTCGTTACTGTTCTCCGAAACAGTCTGAATATTTTGCAGTGTTTTTT
>JACPGF010000168.1 GCA_016182615.1 Ignavibacteriales bacterium | reverse complement strand
CTTCAAATCCTGTTAAGTCAAACTGTTCCAGACTTCCAGGTGGTAACATCTTCCTGACCAATTTTTCCAACTTCATTTTCTATTCCGTTTTTTTTTCTTCACCACAAATATAATATCTCCACCGATTTTTCAGGTGAACCCCATTTATTACGCTGCGGAACTTAAAAATCGAGATTAAAGAAGGGTAAAAAAAATGCAAAAAACGGTTTTTTATAGTATATTTGGAAGTTCGTGTGTAAAGTTTATATTAGGGACGGGTATTGGTCCTGCGGTTTTTTATAAAGTAAAGAGAGGCGTTAATGGATATTGCATTAATTAAAAAAATTGTGAAGTTGGTCGAGGAAAGCAATATTTCCGGGCTTGAGATTGAAGAGAATGAAATTAAAATTAAGGTAACGAAAACCCTTTCGGCTCCTGTACAACAGGCTGCTCCGGCAATCGTGCATGGCCTGCACATCCCTGCACATACGGATGCCCCGGTTGTTGCACCCGAAACGGCGGTTGCCGTTGCACCCGAAGTGCCGAAAGCAAATTTGCACGAGGTTCGTTCGCCAATCGTTGGCACATTCTACCGCTCGCCAACCCCGGATGCTGACCCGTTTGTAAGGATTGGCGACACGGTCGCTTCGGGTCAAGTTTTGTGTATTATCGAGGCTATGAAATTGATGAATGAAATTGAATCGGATATATCCGGTAAAATTGTAAAAATATTAGTTGATAACGGCAAACCGGTTGAATACAACCAGCCGCTTTTTCTTGTTGAAGTATAGCCGTGGGAAAACGGAACCGTAATATGAGTTTTAAAAAAATATTAATTGCTAACAGAGGCGAAATTGCCCTTCGCGTGATACGGACATGCAAGGAGATGGGAATTAAAACAGTAGCTGTTTTTTCGGAAGCCGATAAAAATTCACTGCATGTTACTTTTGCCGATGAAGCAGTGTGTATAGGGCCCGTGCATGGCAAAGACAGTTATCTTAAAATTCCCTCGGTTGTTTCCGCAGCCCGCATTACCGGTGCAGATGCAATTCATCCTGGATATGGATTTCTTGCAGAAAATGCAAACTTTTCAGAGATTTGCATGGAGTCGGGAATAAAATTTATCGGTCCCTCTCCGCAAATGATACGGATGATGGGTGATAAAGCAGTTGCCAAAGACACCATGAGGAAAAACGGCGTTCCCGTAGTTCCAGGGAGCGATGGCATTGTCAGCCAATTGAGTGATGGTAAAAGCATCGCAGCGGAAATTGGCTTTCCGGTAATTATTAAGGCAGTTGCCGGCGGCGGCGGCAAAGGTATGCGTATTGTAAATGATGCAAGCGAGTTTGAGAATGCTTTTAACATGTGCCGCACGGAAGCTGAAGCCGCTTTTAGCAACGGCGACGTGTATATCGAAAAATTTGTTGAGAACCCGCGGCATGTCGAAATACAAATCATGGGTGATCAGTTTGGCAATGTGCATCATTATGGCGAACGTGACTGTTCGGTGCAGCGCCGCCATCAGAAGTTGATAGAGGAGTCGCCTTCACCGGTTATCTCCGAGGAACTCAGGAAAAAAATGGGTGACGCGGCAATAAAAGGCGCGCAGTCTATTAATTACGAAGGTGCCGGTACCATCGAGTTTCTTGTTGATAAAAACAAGAATTTCTATTTTATGGAAATGAATACCAGAATTCAGGTTGAACATCCGGTAACAGAAATGGTGTATGATGTTGACCTGATAAGGCAGCAGATACTTGTTGCAATGGGACAGCAGGTTGATACACCGCCGCAGGCACCTAAAGGGCATGCTATCGAGTTCAGGATAAATGCAGAAGACCCTGATAAAAATTTCAGGCCTTCGGCGGGAAGGATCGATTCACTGCATTTCCCCGGTGGATTTGGCGTGCGTATCGATTCGCATATTTATCAGTCGTATGTTATTCCCCCGTATTACGATTCATTGATTGCTAAATTAATTATCTGGGGGAAAAACCGCGAGTTCGCGATTAACCGCGCCAAACGCGCGTTGGAAGAATTTACCGTAGAGCATATCAAAACAACTATTCCGTTCCACCGGAAAGTGCTTGAACATGAAAAATTTGTATCCGGCGATTTTGATACCTCTTTTGTTGATAAATACCTTAAGTAAAATTTTATTTTTTATCGGAGCTTTTATGAATATTCCTGCTAATCTAAAGTACACGAAAGACCACGAATGGATACTTGTTGAAGGAAATACCGGCACAATCGGTGTTACCGAATACGCCCAAAGTGAACTGGGTGATATCGTGTTTATCGATATCGATCCGGGTCTTGAAGAAATTACTTTAGAGGAAAAATTTGGTGCCATCGAGGCGGTTAAAACAGTAAGCGACTTGTACGCCCCGTGTACAGGCAAAATTACCGCGATTAATGGCGAGTTAAACAACAGTCCTGAATCGGTTAATTCCGATCCGTACGGGCTTGGCTGGATGGTTAAAATTGAAATAGCGAATCCCGCTGAATTAGATAATTTACTCGACAGTACTGCCTACGCACAATTGATCGGACAATAGTATCAGGGTATGCAGCAAACTCATGTCAGGCATTACGAGTTCAGGCACCGGTTAGATAGAGCAAATAAAATGATCGCTGAGGGAAAAGAACTTCACGCGATTCAGTTGCTTTACAAACTTATAGAGGACTTTCCCGAAGATGAACAGGCTGTTATTGCTTTGGCATCGGTGTATGAAAAGTCCGGTAATATTATTTCTGCTGAGGAAGCTGTTAAAAAAGGTCTTGATAATAACCCTGCAAACATTCAGTTACGTTTGTTTGCAGGGCATTTTTATTTTAAGCAGCTGCGCTGGCAGGACAGTATTGATGCTCTAAGCGGTGTAGTACCCGAAGAAGAGCCACTTGCAGCGTTTTTAAGCGCGTATGCATATTATCATTTGCACGATTATATTTTTGCCAAGCGCTATTTTCTTATCTATATTGCAAACCCCGTGAGCGGCGATTTTAAAGCCGACGCGTTTTATTACGCTGCAAAAATATCAATCGAGCTGGGTGAATATCAGGAAGCGTTTGAATATTTACGGAAAGCAGAAGAACTTGCCGGAGATAGAAAAGCATACCCGTTTTTATACGCGGTAATCTACTACTATCTTGGCATGCACACGCATGCTCTGGATGCAATTGAAAAGTCGATAAGCCTTGAAGAAATTAACGGCGACGTGTTTGAATGGGCAGGAAAAATAAGCCTGCAATGCAAACGGTATGATAAAGCCGAACGCTATCTGCGCAAGAGTATCGAAAAGTATAATCATACTAATCCCGCGATACATGCTAATCTTGGTATCGCCTGCTTGTATAATAAAAAGCTCTCCGACGCTCAACATTTCTTTGAGCTTGCACTGGCGCAAAACCCGAATGAATCCACAGCCCAGCTGGGAATGAAAAAAATTAACACCGAGTATTACCTGTTTGAACGTTAGGTAGTACTTGCAACAAAACCGGAT
>JACPGF010000167.1:1741-3697 GCA_016182615.1 Ignavibacteriales bacterium | reverse complement strand
AGAGCAGAGATGTAATAATTTATAACTAATAATGATGGAAACCAACACTATGAAAATTGCAATTTATTTTTTCTCGATTTTGTTCGTCCTTACTGAAGGCTGCATGATGTGAATGATGGGGAACATGGATCATAACAGTGATCAAGGCGCCATGAATATGGGGAATATTCAAACTAAGGAGGTGCTTGCGTCGAATTACCGCTTTGCGGCAGAATTCCCTCCTGCAATTTTGCACAATGAATCAACTTATACTCTTACTATAACAGACCAGACTACAAAAAAAACCGCCCTAAAAGCAGAAGTATGGTTTGAAACAAGTTACAATGGCTCTGGCACAGGAAAAATTGTATCTGAGAAAATAGAACCGGGCAAGTCCGGCGCGTATGTGTATTCCTACGCGCTCCATTCTGACAGCGCTGTAATCGCAGCATTTAGAATCGTATCGGTGAACAATGAACCCTTACCAGTACCAATCGAAATTTCTGCAAAGCAGCAGGCAATGAGTAGGCATAGCGGGCACGACAGCGGGAGCGGTTTTCGAGTTACTCCCTATATGATCGGTGGAGTGATCGTTATGACGGTTATGATGCGTTTTATATTGCGATAATAATATGAACAGGTATAGGACAAACAGGTTAATGGTTATCAGTCTATTCTATTTACTGATTACCGGAATCGATTCGATAAGCGCTCAGTCGCAGCTCGCAATACCAGATACATTAAGCGGCTCTAATATATCTTTAACCATCCAAAATGGAGTTAAGACGTTTTATCCAGGTTATATAACTCAAACCATAGGAATAAACGGAAATATATTAGGTCCAACCCTCATACTCCATAAGGGTGAAACAGTCAGAATGTTAGTCAGGAATTCACTATTGGATACCACGACTATCCATTGGCATGGACTACATGTGCCAGCGGAAACTGACGGAGGACCGCATACCGTTATATTGCCAGTCAGTTTCTGGCAGCCGCAATTTTCTATTAAAGATAAGGCGGCGATGTATTGGTATCATCCCCACGCGCATGGAAAAACTGCGGAACAGGTTACTAAAGGGGCCGCAGGATTAATCATCGTTAGAGACGAAGAGGAATCACTATTGCCACTACCAAGGACCTATGGAGTTGATGACCTTCCCATCGTGGTTCAGTCAAGAGCATTTGATGTAAATAAGCAATTTATTGCTAAATCAGAACTTGATTCGGTTATTCTGGTAAATGGCGATATCAATACATTTGCAAATGTTCCGGCTCAAATAGTAAGACTACGGTTGTTAAACGGATCAACAGAACGCACCTATAATTTCGGATTCAGCGGTGACATACAATTCTATCAGATAGGCGGAGATGGAGGATTACTGGATAAACCGGTTATCCGGACACGATTGCGGTTGGCACCTGGGGAACGGGCAGAAATATTGGTTGATTTCGGCACGATGCAAGGTCAAACTACTCGTTTAATGAGTTACGCTTCGGAACTGCCTGCAGGAATAATAGGGGCCTCTTTACCTGGCAGTATGGGAGGAACCTTGCCCGGTTATTCAAGTAATAAACTTAACGGATCTGATTTTGTAATTCTGAAACTTGAGATTGTTAATCCAACCCCGAATGCGATAACCCAAATGCCGTCTACGCTTACTTTAAACATACCGTGGAATATAAGTCAAGTTAATGCAACAAGGACATTCACTTTTACTTCTGTAGGCGGGATGATGAATATTACCGGGCCATTCTTGATTAATGGAGCCAGTTTTAACATGAATTTCATCAATTTTACAACAAAACTAAATAATATAGAAATTTGGACTCTGCGAAACAATACCGGGATAGCACATCCTTTTCATTTACACGGAGTTCAATTTTACCTATTAGACCGCAATGGAACCGCTGTGGCTGCCGGTGAAAGAGGAAGAAAGGACAATGTGCTCGTTTTACCGAATGACACGGTGCGTT
>JACPGF010000167.1:0-1707 GCA_016182615.1 Ignavibacteriales bacterium | reverse complement strand
TATTACGAAGTTTGAGGATTATTCCAATGGAACAATACCTTTCATGTATCATTGTCATTTATTATCACATGAGGATGAAGGTATGATGGGACAATATACAGTTACCGATATCACTGCGATTGATGACAGGAATTCCTCTACTGACGGATTTTCCCTAGATCAAAATTACCCGAATCCATTTAACCCAAATACATCAATCATGTATACGATACCCGAAAAAAGCAAAATACAATTTAGTCTCTATAATATCCAAGGTGAACTGGTTCGAGAAATATTTGTTGGCGAGAATGAGCCCGGCTATTATAAGATGAGTCTTGCGATGTCGGAGTACACTTCGGGAGTGTATTTTATTCGGTTCATGGCTTCAAACGATAAGTCACAATTTAGTAAAGTCCTGAAGATTGTTCTCATTAAATAGTTTTAATATCATTATCAAGATATAATTATTCCTTCCCGAGAAAATAACCCCCCGGATTACTATTTTCTCCATCAAAATCAGTATTGTCAAACGACATCAGAGAATCTATTTTATTCCGTATGGAACTATCATGTGATCATAATACTTATCTCCGATTAAATATGCTCTTGAAAGTATAGCTTTTAATTCTTTTTTTATAATTTAATAGCATCTTCGCAAGTAGAACTAATTCTCCGGAAAAATAGGACCCGATTTATTTGATAATATCGTGTATCATTACGGACAATAAACTTATGAATCCAGAACAGTACACAGATTGATTTTTGTGGCGTGTTTATATTTTACTACTTCACTAACTAATATAGCTGGCCAATTCTCGTCACTTGATGAAATACAATGGCTTGTGCAAAAAAAATTCCGATACAATTATATGTTGTTCCCTCATAATCGGCCGGATCATTTCCCATAGGATCTCATGTGTGAAGAGTATAGAAATCAAGGCTTTCCTTGTTCGGTTTTAACTTATACCAGATTCAAATATTTCTTTTACCGGCCTCGTTTAATAATTAATTTGAATAATGTCAAAGTTAATTATTTCTCGGCATATTAAATGGTTCAGGTAGCAAATTGGTAGCAAAAATTAACAAGGTTAGCCCAATTTGTACCTCTCACCCTTGAAAATAGTTCAATAACGCAATAAATGTAGTGAATTTTATCCCTTGAATCCCTGTTACGCAGGAGGTCGCGAGTTCGTTTTCTATGGCCTAATAGATCTTATTTAAGTGAATAAATTGGTGACTTCTTAGGAATTATGCCAATGAGAAAAAGACCAAATCAATCTCAAAACTGCAGTTCATTCGATCAATTCAATCTCACAACCCCCGTTCGTATCCCCATTTTTATCTCAAATCCCTTTCTGTAGCGTAACTTTTATCTCAAAAACCGTGTCTGTAGCCTGTCAACGTTCACGTTATTTCCCACTAAAAATGGAAAAAATTTCAGATGATTCCCCACCAGATGAACTCAATAGATCACCTGTAAAGGCCATATTTCTTCTATAAAGCCCCGTGGTGGCTTTTTATTAGCTCACTTCAATCTTAGTTACTGAATCTTTCAGATGGCCTGGGCTTAAATGTGCGTATATCTGGGTCATTTTTATATCAGAGTGACCTAATAGTTTACTTACGGTATATAAATCTACTCCTTTCATGACAAGATGACTGGCGAAAGTATGCCGTAATTTGTGAACGTCACCCTTTAAGTTGCAGTCAGTGAGTGCTTTCTTCATT
>JACPGF010000166.1 GCA_016182615.1 Ignavibacteriales bacterium | reverse complement strand
GGGCAAGCTCCACTGCCCTCTTCGATTCGCCGTTATGCGCGTGCAATGAGCCGCAGCAAACCTGCCCCTTTGGAATAAGCACTTCACAGCCCAGTTTCCTGAGCAGCTCAACGGTTGCCATATTTGTTGCAAAAAAAGCGGTGTCCATCAGGCATCCGGTTAAAAAAGCCACAGTGAATTTTTTTTCACCGTAAGCGGGATTAACTTCCAGTAGTTCTGCATCCGAATTCTTGCTTGCAAAGTCCGGGAGCAGTTTTAGCATTTCCGGAGCCTCGGGAATAAGCTTTCTGACAAGAGCCGAGTTCGCCAGCATCTTATCAATCTTTAGCTTTTGCACAACAAACAGCATTTTTGAAACAAGGTGAAAAATAACCTTGTTCGAGAGAATAACATTTAACGAGAATTTCTTTACCAGGTTTGTCAGGTTATACCTGTGCAGGGTCTCCCCTGCCAAATCCCGGGCACTTTCTACCATTTTGCCGTATTGTACGCCTGCCGGGCAGGCAGTTTCACACGCCTGGCAGTCAAGGCAAAAGTTTATTTCTTCGACAAATTGCGGGGTTATTTGCAGTGTTCCCTCGGCGACTGACTTAATCATCCTGATTCTGCCCCGAGGTGAAGAACGTTCCATTTTAGTAATATCGTATGTTGGGCAGACGGCAAGGCACATCCCGCAATGCATGCATTGCGAAAGCACATCACTCGATGGAAGCACCTTTTGCAGTTGTTCCAAACTTGAAGGTTTGCTCACGGAAATTCCAATTTACTCACGGATATTCGAGCTCCCTGACAATTTTATTCGCATACACCGTATAACAGTTTTCCAATAATTTGTTTTCATGCAGGTTAAAAGTGCGTACTAATGCAAGACCCTTCCCGGTCATGCAATACGTGTTTATATAAATAGCAAGCGTACTGTTATTATAAAACGATGTGCTGTTAACTTTTCCGAAATCCACATTAATATCCCTGCCGAGTGACTCAATTTTTACAATCTGTGTATCACGGCAGACAAATAGACGCTGCCACTGCTCAATAATATCATTCCCCCTTAAAAACTCTACCGAGTCATTAAAATCGGCACGGGGGGTGGAGATTAACTGGAAATACTCCAAAGTATCAAAAGAACGGAGTACTTTGGGCTGTAAAAATGCAATTTCGGTACAACTGCCACGCACTTTTGTAGAAGGCAGGAATTTCGCAGTATCGGTCAGCTCTGCCGAGAAAACCACGGCAAATACCGGTTTTACCGCTCTATTGTTTGCCTGATATACTGAATCCAAAAAGGCGTGCCCATCCGTGTAAACAGTATCCGTAACGGTTTGAGCTGATAAAATAAATGGAATGGTTAAAATGATAAAAAAGAATAGCCGCATATTAATGCTTATGGTCATGTTGAACAGAGCGCGGTAATGAGCCTTCACATCGGGGACTGATTGAAAATATCTTTCCGGGGTTGAGAACATTATTAGGGTCGATTGACACTTTAATTTTTTTCATAAATTCGACACCGGGTATTCCGGCAACGGATTCAAGAAATTGTTTTTTCGCCAGTCCTGTCCCATGTTCACCCGTTATCGTACCGCCCAAGATAATTGCCTCGTTAAAAATATAGTCAAAAGCCCGGTGTGCATTTGCTATCCCGGCATTATCCCGTTCATCTGTCAAACAGGTTGGGTGCAGGTTACCGTCGCCGGCATGGCCGAAATTGCCAAAATACATATCAAATTTTTTGGCCGCCTGGCTGATTTTTTCAATCATTACCGGTAATTCACTTCTCGGTACGGTAACATCTTCGAGAATCGTGGTTGGTTTTTTCCTCGCGAGCGCACTAAATGCTGACCGCCGGGCACCTTTTAACCGCAATGCATCCTGCTCGGTAGTTGCCTTTGCCACACCGAACGCATTATGCTTCCGTAAAATATTTTCAATGGTTTCCGCGTCGTCCTGCACAGCTGAACCTCTGCCATCAACTTCAATAAGCAGCATTGCCTCAGCATTGCCGGGTAAACCGATTTTCGTATAGTCTTCCACACACTGCATGGTAGTGCTGTCAAGAAATTCTATCATGGATGGGGTTATATGCGAGGCAATAATATCCGCGACGGAATTGCCCGAATCAGAAAGGTTTTTAAAATAAGCGGTAAGTGTTATTGATTGCTGTGGTTTGGGAATAAGTTTTAATAAAATTTTTGTAAAAACTCCAAGGGTGCCTTCAGAACCAACAACAAAGTCCCTCAGGTTATATCCCGCGACATCCTTCAAATTTTTACCCCCGGTACGCAGCAACTCGCCTGTCGGCAGTATCATTTCGACCCCAAGTACATAATTTTTGGTTACACCGTATTTTAGGCCGCGCAGGCCACCTGCATTTTCTGCAACATTTCCGCCAATGGTGCATACATTAAGGCTGCCCGGATCCGGAGGGTAAAAAAGGCCTTCTTTTTCAACCAACGCTTGCAATGCTCCGGTTACTACACCCGGCTGAACCCACGCAGTCAGGTTAGCTTTATCGATTTCAAGCACCTTGTCCCATTTGGTCATTACCATTACAATCGAATTGTCAACGGGAACAGAGCCGCCGCTGAGCCCCGTACCGGCACCGCGCGGGATGACAGCAAATTTTTCCTGATTTGCTAATGTAAGTATTTGAGAAATCTGTTCTTCATCCTGCGGAAATACAATTGCTTCCGGCTGTTTATAAAACAAAGGGGTGCCATCATACGAATAACAAATCTTATCTTCTTCGGAGTTGAGAAAATTTTTATTCCCTACAATAGTTTGCAGTTTGTGCAGAACTTCGCTGTTCATCTTTTTTGGTTTAGCTTATTTAAACTCTTTTACCACTTGCCCTATGAGCAAATAAATGAAATAAAGTAACAAACCAAATAAAGCAATTTTTTTCAAGGACTCCAATGTAACAACCACATTTGACAAGGGTCCTCTCCAGTTACATTTCCTGCAACGGTACATGCGGTAAACACCCGTAAATTTTAGGGTTGATTCCCAAAAATTTTTTGCCCGTGAACGGCGTAAAACATTAACTTCTCCACAAGACGGGCAGCGTTTATAAGAAGGGTCTAAACGTAGTATAATTTTTTTCTGTTTAAAGGGCATTAGTGCTTACCTGATAATAAAAATTTGTATGTACTTTGATTTTTAATTAGTGTTACTGCTGATTGAAACTGACCGTCATACTTCAGGCTTTCTTTCACCCGGCCTTCATTTCCGTGAGACCTGCCTGCTAATTCTATGCGGATTTCTTCCAGCATTTCCTTTGTATAATCGGTATATTCAAATGCAGAAGTTTTTTTAATACTCGATTGTAAATCTAAGAATTTTTGTGTCAACTGGCTATACTGTTTTTGTTTCTTCGAGAGATCAACCAATTCATCAAACTTCTTTTCAACATCGGTTTTGTATGTAAAATTCTGCTTAGTAATATAAGATTTCAACAAATTAATCAATTCATTATCTGTTAATAATAAGGATTTTTCCTTACCATTTTCTGCAATTAAATCGGTTACAAATTTAAAAAATATTCCCTTGGCAAGCATATCCCTTATTACTCCGGGATACTCCTGTTCAACAACAACGGTATCGGGAGTAATACCTCCGGATGAAAAAACAGTTCGCTGACCATCTGTCGTGAATGAATTCTTCGTCAGCGAATCATTGCCAGCCAGCACTTTATTATCCTTAAAGTAATCAATCTTTTGTATGCAGCGGCCGCTTGGCGTAAAATATTTTGAAGTAGTGATTTTTAAAGACGTATTATACGAAAGCGGTGCAATTGTCTGCACTAATCCTTTACCAAATGATTTTTCACCGAGAATGAGTCCACGATCGTGATCTTGAATGGCACCGGCAAAAATTTCCGAAGCGGATGCACTGCCCTCGTTTACCAGCAGGATTAATGGTACATCCTTAAGCATTGGTTCTTGTGTTGCAAAATACTTCCTTGCCGTTTCCTGGCTTCTTCCTTTTGTTGTAACAATAAGCTGCCCCTTATTCAGAAACCTGTTTGAAATATCAACTGCAATATCAAGCAGGCCACCCGGATTATTGCGTAAGTCAAAGATAACACCAGCTACAGGCCGCTGTTTTTTCAGTTCCAGAAGTGCATTTTTTACTTCTTCACCGGCTGGCCTTGAAAACTGTGTTAACTTGATATATGCAATATCCGAATTTTCGGGATAGAATCCGGCGTATGCAACACTTTTTACTTTAATCTCTTCACGGAGCAATTCAAAGTTGAGAGTATCCTTTGTTCCTGCACGTAAAATTTCAAGTTTTACAAATGAACCAGGATCGCCTTTTACCATCGCTGAAATATTATCAAAATTTTTCTCGGTTACCGGTGTTCCATCTACTTTATTGATAATGTCACCAGTAATCAAGCCTTGTTTTTGAGCTGAGTAACCATCCATAATTTCCAGTAGAACGGCTTTCCCATCACGCATGCCAATCGAGACACCAATGCCGCCATACTTACCATTGGTAAGTAAATCGATGTCATCTTGTTTTTTCTCATCCATGAACACGGTATAGGGGTCAATCGAGGCAAGCATACCGCGGATACCGGCACGCATCATTTCCTCGGGATTTATTTCATCAACGTAACTGAAGGCAAGTTCTTTATAGACTTTCGTGAATAAATCAATTGCCTTTGCTACTTCGAAAAACCTGTCACTATAAGTATAACCCGTTGTTCCTAAGAGAAAAAGTAAGCCGAATAAGCTTAATAACACTTTTTTATTTTTAAAAAACTTCATACGCCCGTTTTATTACTTTAAATGTTGCACTATTTGTTTATGAATTTCCTGTATGCTTTGTTCAGCACTCAGGACTTTAAATCGCTGATTTTCTTTTGCCATTGCAAGATAACCATTTCGTACCCGTTCAAAAAAGTTTTTATTCGAAAGTTCCATCCTATCAAGATCAGATTGTCTTTTATGCTGTCTCCGCTCAACTTCTTCGATTGATTTTTGGCTGAGCGGCACCTGCGGCAAAAGCATTTATCGTATTGATAAACTCCAGCGGCAGACCGCGGCCATACCCCTGATATGCAGTCGATGAATCAAAAAAACGGTCAGACAATACCACATTTCCTGACTGCAAATTCGGGATGATAATTTCTCTAACAAGTTGCGCGCGTGAAGCTGAAAAAAGTAATATTTCAGTTTCATCGGTCATACCGGAATTTTTTTTATCGAGCAGAATTTCTCTCACTTTTTCAGAAATAAGGGTTCCACCCGGTTCCCGAATGATAACTACTTGCTTTCCTCTATCTTCAAAATAGTTTTTTAGTAATTTAACTTGCGTTGACTTTCCACAAAAGTCAATTCCTTCGAACGTTATAAACATCTTAATATCTTTTAATTATAGTTTTTATGCGTTGGGGTTCGATATATGTTCTTGAAATAAATTCAGGCATATAGATTCGGGGTTCAACATACCCGGAGCTGTCGGCAATAATATCTTTATATTCTATTATTGCTTTACATTCCTCTTGTTTAATCCTGCCAAGATACTCGATTCCGCCCCGAATACCAATAGTAATTTCAGCAGGTGATAATACAACTTTCCGGTCTGGGGGAACATTTATTACCTCAACAGGTATATTTTCAATTTTACTCTCAACAATTCTTTGTACATCAAAAAATACCCGTACCTTTTCCGGCTGCACTTGCACGCCGTTAATGGAATGTAACCTTACATCCTCCGAAAAACCTTTTTCAACATTCTCAAAGGTCATCAAATCCGTTACAATACTATCTATTTGTTGTAACAATTTGCGCGCACCATACACGAGAACATTTTCCGGTTGAATAACAGGAGCTCTGGCAAGTCCAAAACCATCTTTGAATGTAAGATTTGCCAAGAGTGATACTTTTTTTTGACGGCTGATGGTTTTTTCGTAATCAATTTTAATTTCATCCGGACTGATATCAAGAATTTTTATGTCGTCAGTCATCCAACTATTTTCGGATATGGCATCTTTTAATGAAATAATGCCAGATTCCATCAACTGATTGCCGGAAACCTGAAAAACAAACCCGGAACTTAAATGCAATGCAAGCAGCCGCCAACCGGTAGTGCGTAATTTCAGATGTATTGATTCGGCTAATTTGGTACTACTCGAAAAACCCGGCGGAAGATTTACTAACCGGAAAGGGATATCCATATTCATTTGATACGAGTTTGAAAGGGAAATGAAGACCCAAAGGAGTATCGCAAGCAGGAGTGCTAAAAAAACAATCGGGGTGTTTATTTTAACCTGTTTGTCTGATTTGCTTTTTAATTTCATTGCCGGCGAGAAGCTATAACTTGGTTATTCAGGAAATACTGTTGAAATAATACAGCAATTCCTGCCGGTTAGCTTTCGAAATTTCCCTTCCCTGAATAGGGAAGCTTTTGGAACTTCTGGCAAGTCTTCTTAGTTGATGCACATTCATCGAATCGATTGGTTTATTCTTCAACTCTTCATATTCGGCATCAGAATTGGCATCTTTTCCGGGGACTTCATCACTTGTTTGATCGGGAACTTCTGTGGGGCCGACCTCAACAAACTCAGGTTCCCATGTGGATGCAGCGGAGGTTAAACTATCAAAATTCTCAGTTGGAGCCGGGGGAAAATTCTCATCTATTTCAGGGGCAAAATATGCTTCCTCATCTGTAATTGTATCCTCAATCCCACCTGGTTCAGTATCAGCCAATTCTTCAATTTTCTCTTCTTGAACAGGAATTTCCTCTGTTTGCGGGGAAGATTTTTTTTGCTTTTCAATACGTTCAGCCTGCGCGAACAAATCTTCAAATACAAAATTGGCCGATTCTGTCTCCGGAGTCGCAATTTCATCTGGTAAAGCCGAGAAAACATCAACAAATGTTTGTTGAATTTCAGCAGTATCTTCCTCGGTCAACTCATCCGTGAATTCCCCGGTAGTTTCTTCATGCTCAACTTCTGAACTGGGGAAATAATCAAAATCTTCGTCCTCCATTATTTCATCGGGATTAAGAACCTCCAGAATGCTGTCTTCAGGTTCTTCTTCATCATAATGGTATTCCTCCGACTCGAAGACAACATCATCTAAATCATCATCATCTTCGTCAGTTTCCTCGATGAAATAAGTCTCATTGTCTGTATCATCCAAAACTTCTTTCAGGTCAACATCAGGCTCATTTTTATTAACGACAGGTTCTGTTTGCCCGATTTCCGTTTCGGGTGCTTCCGAGGTAAGAATATTTTTGTCACTCTCAGCAATAACTTTTTCTTCTCTATGCACATCATTTACTGTTTGTACAGCCACCGGGGGTTCTGTCACTTCTTCTTTTTCTTCTGCTATTTTTCCCTGAGGAATTGCAATAGTCTCTTCATCAAGAATTTCAGGGAAAAAATCTGCTAACTGAAGATCAGGGCGGGGAATGATATGAGTAGAAACAACAATACCTACCCGCGAAGCAGCGGCTGCGCCGGCTTCGACAGAGGCTTTAACCGCGGCAACTTCACCAACTACTTTAATGGTAACTAAGGCGGGATTGGTTTTTTCCTTACCAATTAGCCTCACTGATGAGGCTTTTGCCATTGCATCAGCAGCTTCAATTGCAGCAACTAAACCGTGAGTTTCAACTAATCCGAGTGCGAGAGGCATACAGTGTGTTTCCGTATATTAAAAGCGATGCCAATAAAAAGTATGAACCGAAGTGCGTTTGCACTTCGGTCTATAATAATGACATTTTTTTCAACTTAAACTAATGGACGTTTCGGAAGAATAAGTTCAACGTCAGTGTGAGGACGTGGAATAACATGAACTGAAACCAATTCACCAACACGTTGAGCAGCTGCAGCACCGGCATCCGTTGCAGCTTTAACTGCGCCAACATCACCGCGAACCATTACGGTAACAAATCCGCCGCCAATGGTTTCTTTTCCGATTAATTCAACCTTAGCGGCTTTTACCATTGCGTCAGCAGCTTCTATAGCTCCAACTAAACCTTTTGTTTCAATCATGCCCAAAGCATCAAGCGACATAAGTATCTCCGTATTTTATAAGATATTGAAAAGAAAAATATGTTTTCAGTACATAATAATCAAATAAAAAAAGCACATTCCGCAGGTAATTAACAAACTTAGCGGTTTCACACTGTTTCTTCTATTTGTTTTCGCGTAAAATGCCCCTTGTAACCCATTTTTACCTGCTGTTAAGATAATCCTCCAGGATAACAACTGCTGCATTCATATCAATTAAGCCTTTATCCCGGCGTTTCATTTTTTTGCTTACAGACTGCCTGACCCTTTCCGATGCAATTGATGAAGAATACCGCTCATCGACATAGGCAACAGGGATAGAAGACATTTTTTCAATCGCTGCCTTGAACTGTTTTACAAGGGCGGTAGAATGGGTATCACTCCCGTCCTCTTTAAGCGGAAATCCGAGAACAATTTGATATACATTATGCTCTGTAAAGAGCATCAGCAGTTTCTCGAGTGCCTTTTCATTGTTTTCTAACACGCAAAGGGGTGAAGCTAATATCCCTAATGGGTCAGATAGTGCTATTCCAATTCTTTTCTCACCATAATCAATTGCAAGAATTCTTTTTAATTCTGTCATCAGCTTTCTAACCGTGACACTTTCGACATACCCTTTATTTTTTTCAGGCGTTCAATAATTCTTGAGAGATGTTCAATATCCCGCACAAATAGGGTTACCGTGCCTTCAAAAAATGAATCGTTCGTATCGATATTTATTGCTTTAATATTGGTGTTTTGAAACGTAACAATAGACTGTGCCACATCGTTTAAAATACCGGGAGAATCCTCGCCAAAAACATGCAGGCCAACGATAAACGATGTGCCTTCGGCTTCGGGCCATTGAATCGACACTATTTTATCAGGCTCTTTTTTGGAAATATCCAACAGGTTTTTACAACTTTTCCGGTGAATTTTAACACCTTCCCCGGTTGTTATAAATCCAATAGCGGGGTCACCGGGAATTGGGTTACAACACTTCGCGTAAGAAAACATCACATTCGATTTGTCACCGTCCACCAGCATGCTGCCGCCGGTGGCCCGGGCATACTTTGCAAAATCCTGAAACTCCATTTGGATTTCTTTGGATTTCTTTTCTTTATCTCCGCTCAATCTCAGCAGTTCATCAATATCTACTTTCCCCTGCCCTATTTCCTTAAAAAACTGTCTCGTGTTGTCGAATTTATTGTCGTGAACAAATTTCAGCAAGTCTTCATGGCTATATGTCAGACGAAGTTTCCGCAGTTTCTTTTCCCAAATATCTTTGCCCTTGTTTATTACATCGTCTTCTTCTTTATTCAGCCATTTCTTTATATCCTGCTTGGCTTTATGGGTTTGAACAAATTTCAGCCAGTTCCTGTTAGGGTTTTGGTTTTTTGATGTGATGACTTCAACCTGATCGCCGCTATGGAGAACGGTATCCAAGGGAACAATCCGACCATTTACTTTTGCACCGATACAATGGAACCCAACTGCTGTATGGATTGAGAAAGCAAAATCCACCGGAGTGGCGTTTACCGGCAATCTTTTTAATTCTCCTTTCGGTGTAAAGATGTAAATTTCCTGCGTGTACAAATTAAGGCGGAAGTTTTCAATAATGTTTTTCCGCAGCTCATCGCCACCTGAATTATCCAATAACTCTCTAATCCAGTTTACGTATTGATCAATCGCTGCATCTTTACCCGTGGAACCCTCCTTGTACCTCCAATGGGCGGCAACACCCTGTTCGGATATTTCGTGCATTTTTCTTGTGCGTATCTGCACTTCAATCGGCCTGCCGGAAGGTCCATATACGGTTGTGTGTAGGGATTGATAGTTGTTTGCCTTAGGTATTGCAATATAATCTTTAAACCGCTCCTGTATGGGGTTGTAGCTTCCGTTTACAATACCAAGTGCAGCATAGCACGAATACGGGTCGGCTGAATCCACGATAATCCGAACAGCGAACAAATCAAAAATTTCTTCGAATGGCTTGTTCCGTTTTATCATTTTACGGTAAATGCTGTATAGGTGTTTGGCACGACCACTTATTTCAAATTCGTATGATGTTTCTTTTAATTTTTCTTCGAGCGGTTTAATAAACTCGCTGACAAAATCTTCCCGCTCGTTTCGTTTTGCATTAATTTTTCTTTTAAGATTATCATACGCCTGCCGGTTAAGTTCTTTAAAGGCAAGGTCTTCCAATTCCCATTTAACTTTGCCGAGGCCGAACCTGTGAGCTAACGGGGCATAGATTTCAAGGGTTTCCTGCGCGATTCTTTTTCTTTTATCAGGAGGCAGAAATTCCAAAGTCCGCATATTGTGCAGCCTATCCGCGAATTTCACTATCATCACCCTGACATCTTTTGTGATTGACATGAGCAGTTTACGGTAATTTTCCGACTGATCAATATCGGTGCCTTTGAAAAGGTTCTGTACTTTCGTCAGACCGTCAACTATTACTGCCACCTCTGGTCCAAAGGTTTTTTTAATCATTTCGATGCTGTAATCTTTATTATTTTCAACAACATCGTGCAGCAATGCACAAACGATTGAAACATCATCAAAAGGGATTTCATCGGCAAGGATTTTTGCCACAGCCAAAGGGTGGGTCATATATGGTTCACTTGACTGCCTTGACTCATCTGAATGAGCCACAGCAGCAAACTCAAAGGCCTTTTTAATAAAAGCCTCATCGGATCTTATAAGATTTTTTTTACAAAGTGCTAATAATTCAAGCACTCCGCCTTGAACAGTTTTATTTGTTGCCATAAATATTTTCCTGCCGAACCGGGTTACAAGGGGAATCTGGATGATGAAGGCTTATTATGCGACCGGTTACAGCATTTTTGTCACATTCTTAATTTTAACAAAGATACTGAAAAAAAATTAGAGATGCCCGAATTTTTGCAGGAATGGAAGAATTTTTACGGTAAAATTTTGCGCAGCTTTTCAATACGTTCACGCTTATCAGTCAACTCCGACCGTTCGAACTCAGACATTTTCTCAAACGGTGGTATGTATTGTATATAAGTCCTGGCATTTACCAAATCACCAATATTATTATACAACTTTGCAAGAATATAATAAATAACATAAACGCGTGCATTATTGGGAAGTTTTGTTTTTAGATACGCGGAAAGCAATTTTTGATATTCCTGAATTGCTCTGGATTTGTCGATGTCTTCATAGGCACGGGCAATGTCCCACATAAAAAAACGGCTTTCGGGGAAAGATTGCAGCAAGGGAGTAATGAGGGGGATAGCCTTTGCCGCCTGTTTATTAAATATATAGATCCGGGCAAGTGTATGGGATGCAAAATAATAGTGAAAACTATTACCTTTAACCGCCTTCTGTAAATAAGTAATGCCCTCGGATCTTTCATCATGGACAAAAGGCAGCCATGTAAGAAATTCCATTTTTTCACTGCTCCAGTACTTCCAAGTACCGATTGCAACATAAGCATCATAAAAACCATTGTGGAGTTTAACGCAATCCTCGAAAGAGTTTTTTGCAGAGTATCCGGCAGAAAGAGCCGAAATCCAATTGCCCGCGACACCTTTTGCTATCGCGCGGTAACTCAATACTAAAGACTTATAATAGTTGTACCAAATATTGTTTTCATCACTGTCAAGGAGAGCATCGGCTAATTCTTCAGCTTTATCAAGCCTTTCCATTGCCAGATTACTGTTAAATGGCTTGCCTAAATCCTGGTTTTCAAAAATATCTTCTGCAACCAGAAATATTTTACCAAGTGGATTCTTAGGATATTCGGTTTCGAGTTTTTTAAACGTGAGTTCGGCTGAGGAATATTTTTGATTAAGGACATCCTGAATGCCGCTCCTGACAAGATAGTCCACCATTGCAACAGGGTGTACCTGAGCCGAACAGGGTTTATAAAAAAGAAAAAGTAGAAAAAGTAAAATGAAATGAGAAGTAATTTTATTATGTTCAATCATAAGGTTCCGAACATTCTGTCACCGGCATCACCTAAACCCGGCAGAATATAACCCTTTTCATTTAGTTCTCTGTCAAACGCGGCAGTATAAATCTCCACATCCGGGTGTTTTTCAAATAGGTATCTAACACCTTCGGGAGAGGCAACCAAACACGCGAAACTAATACTTTTGGCACCCCTTGTTTTTAGATAATTAATCGCAGACGCACTGCTGCCCCCGGTTGCCAGCATGGGGTCCAAGACAATAACCATCGCGTCCGGTATCGATACCGGAACCTTGGAATAATAAACCAATGGCTCCAATGTTTCCTCGTTTCGCTGAATGCCGACATGCCCGACTTTGGCATCCGGGATAACTGTTATAAAACCACTAACCATTCCAAGCCCGGCTCGTAGAACCGGAATGAGAATAACCTGCGATTTAAGACCATAACCGAAGGTTGTTTCTAGCGGTGTTTCAACAGAAATGATTTCAAGTTCCGCTTTTTTCATTATCTCCGAAGCAAGTACATTCGCAATCCGGTTTACGGCGTTTCTGAACTGTTCATGGCCGCTGTTTTTATCGCGGATAATTGTTACATCTCTCATTATCAGGGGATGTTCTATAACATTCAGGTTTTCAGGTTTTTCTGCCATTATTTACACCATTATTTAGATTTGATGATAATTTGCCGATTTTGGAAAGCGGATGTATAAACGGGGACAATTCAGGCGTATAATTATATGATACATCACTTAACGCTTGGACAGGTATTTTATGTTTTATTGCTAAGGAGATTATATCAGCGTAAGAACCTGCATCTGCGTCACCGAAAAAGCTTGCACCTAAAATATGCCCGGTATGCAGGTCAAAATGAACTTTAGAAAATATTGAACTTGCTCCTGGCATTACCTTAACCCTGTTCAAGCTTATATCTTGTACCGTTCCAGTCCGGAATGCGTAATCTTTCAACTCAAGTGCAGTACAGCCAATCTGAAGAAAAAATTTGTTAAAAAACGGTAACGCGATGTTTTTAATAACCGGCTGAAAGAATACATTTCCCCCCGCAGCATTTTCGCCTGCAATATGGCCGGTTATTTGCGCGGTAACTGCTGAAGGATAATAGACTTTATTTTTCGTGATATAATCAGTACACTCGATGGCATCACCTGCCGCGAAAATATTTGGAAGAGCAGTCAGCAATTTAGTCGATACCGGAACAGCACCGGTAATACCGGTTTTTATGCCGGCGGATGTTAAGAGAGTTGTTTCCGGTTCAAATCCCAGCGCCATAAATACAACATCAACCTCGATAAGCCGGCTCCCGGAGCGGATTTTTGTGATTCTTCCATCTGAAATCACGAACTGTATATTGTTTGACCCGGGGTAAAAAGCAATAGAATTTTGTTTGAGAAGTTCTGAGGCAAATGAACTTAACTCAGTTTCAAAAGCCGGGATCGGCCTGTTTTCAAATTCGAATAACAGAACTTCTTTTCCTGCTTTAGTAAGGGCAGTCACAAGTTCCAACCCCACGAAGCCCGCACCGATAACAGCAATTGTTTTTGGGTTGGATAGTGAATTATATTCCTGCCAGCGTAAATAATCAGGAACAGACTTGAGTGTAAATAGGTTTTTTAGCTGTGTATTATATCCAGCCAGAACACGGGCTTTTGAACCTGTAGCAACAATAAGTTTTGAGAACGGAAAAACTTGGCTGCTTCCGGTTACAGAAGACTTAGCCGTAATTGCACTTTTTCGTGTATCTATTGCAACTACTTCGGTCGAAGAATATACTTCCACTCTTTTCTGATTCCGGAAACTTTCATCAGAAAAAAAAACTAATTTTCTGTAATCATCTATTTCACCGGAAAAGAGATAAGGTAATTCGCAAGTGCCCGTGCTGATGAACGGGCTTTTCTCGAATAGAATCACACGGGCTGCAGGGTTGGTTCTTGCAGCCTTAGCTGCTGCAGCAGCCCCTGCAGCATTACCGCCAATAACAATAACCGGGTTCTGCGGAATCATTTTTCCTTGAATGCTAGTGTCAAAGGAACACCGACAAAATCGTAATGTTTTCTGAGCATATTCTCAAGAAAACGACCGTACGATTCAGGGATATTTTTAGGATAATTTGCAAAGAATAAAAATACAGGATAATGGTCACCGGCTTGGGTAATATACTTAATTTTAATTTCTCTGCCATTAGCTGCTGATGGCGGTGGAATTCTTTCTATCTCTGCACGCATAACCTCATTCAAATCCGACGTTGGGATTTTAAATTTCCGGCGCGCATTAATTTCTTTACAAGAATCAATAACTTTAAAGATGCGTTGTTTAGTTAAAGCACTGGTAAATACAACGGGAAGGTAATCGAGCAAGCCCATGTTTTCCTTCAGGTACTTTTCAATCCTTGGAGCCGTATTGCTGTCTTTTTCGACTAAATCCCATTTATTAACAACAATCAGTATTCCTTTACGGCGGCTTACCGCTTCATCAAGAATTTTTTGATCCTGTTTTTCAATGCCAAGGGTTCCATCAACCATCACTACAGCAACATCGCATTCGGAGATGGCTTTCAGTGTGCGGACAGCAGAGAAAAATTCAATACCCTCTTTTACTTTCGTTCTTTTCCTCAAACCCGCGGTATCTATCAGGATAATTTCTTCACCGTAATATTTCAATACTGAATCGAGGCTGTCTCTTGTCGTACCCGGAATATCTGTTACAAGGCTCCGGTCAAATCCCAACAGTGCATTGGTCAAAGAAGATTTACCGACATTCGGGCGGCCGACAATTGCTATTTTTAAGCGGGTATCCTCTTCTCCGGTCAAATTTTCAGGAAAATCAGCAGTTAACTCATCCAAGAAGTCACCGCTTTTTCTGCCAACGGAGGCACTTAGAGTGAAAGGTTCACCAAGTCCTAGAGAATGGAATTCGTGCGCGAATGCTTCCTGATGTTCAGAATCAACTTTGTTGACAACAAGTAAATATGGTTTGCCGGACGAACGTATTAAATGTGCCACATCACGGTCAATAGCTGTTACACCGTCTTTAACATCAACAACAAACACAATTTTATCTGCTTCTTCGATTCGCTCATAAGTTGTAAACCTTTTATTGCATTT
>JACPGF010000173.1 GCA_016182615.1 Ignavibacteriales bacterium | reverse complement strand
CTTAAATTTGAAGAATTCAGCAAATTTATGAAACAGGTTATTTTTGTTTCTGCCACACCATCTGACTTTGAACTTGAGAAGACGGGCGGCGTCATCATCGAGCAGATTATCCGCCCAACCGGGTTATTGGATCCCGAGGTTGTTGTACGTCCTATCAAAGGGCAGATTGACGACTTGATTAATGAAATAAGAATCCGGATAGTTAAAAAAGAGCGCGTTCTGGTAACGACACTGACAAAAAAAATGGCAGAAGACCTTTCGGATTATCTTGATAAAATCGATATCAATGTCCGGTATATCCACAGCGATATTGATGCACTTGAACGGGTGGAAATATTGCGGGATATGCGGCTCGGTGATTTTGATGTGCTTGTTGGTGTTAACCTGCTTCGCGAAGGTCTCGATCTGCCCGAAGTTTCACTTGTTGCCATTATTGATGCTGACAAAGAAGGCTTTCTGCGCAGTGAAAAATCACTGATGCAAACCGCGGGCCGCACTGCACGTAACGCGAACGGCCTTGTTATCATGTATGCCGATAAAATTACCGGCAGCATGGAACGCATGCTCAGCGAAACACGAAGAAGGCGCATCATGCAGATTGAGTATAATAAAGAACACGGAATAACCCCTAAAACAATATTAAAAAGTGTTGATGAAATCATGTCCTCGACTTCAATTGCCGAGCTCCGTAAAAAAGACAAAAATGCATTTGACACCAGCATAACAAAAGTTGCCGAGCCGATCATCCGGTATATGACGAATGATCAGAAGCAGGAACTTATGGAGCAGTTGCGGCAGGAAATGGTAAAGGCTGCCAAAGACCTTGAATTTGAACGGGCCGCGGCGTTACGTGATGAAATTGACAAATTGAAAAAAACGATGAAATAGCCTGATAACTGGCGAAAAAAAATATAAGTATTGCCCATCTTCTTTGCAGGTACTGCGTTTTGGGTTTGGTATTTTGAAAAGACTTCTGTAGTTTTGAAACAGCAATATGTGTCCATAGTTATTTTCAGCGGTGAATATTTATCACTAAACAGTACTTTCTCATTATTTTCAAACTCATATTTCAATTTATTGGGAGACCGGCATGAAGTTCTTATTTATTCTTTTCATAACAGCATCTTTGTTTGCTCAATCACCTGTCTATCAGGATACCATTGTTTTATATAGCGGGAAAACATACCCATGCTTTATCAGCAAACTGAACGGAGACAACATTACAATGACGTATCTGCGTGATATTAGTATTGATGCGAATTTAAAAACCGTATCATCAATATACCTTAATACGCTTGGCATTGTTTATACGCAAAAAGAAGGTTACATAAAACCAATTAAAGAGATTGAAAAACTCTTGAATGAGCGCAATGAATTAATCGAGGAAACCGCTGCGCTTGAAAAAAACATTGCGGCTGTTTCAAGAATACAGCCGAACACAATTGACCCGCCATTGTTTATTGAACAGCCAAAAGTTAAAAAAGTACAGGTTTTAAAAACTGAAAGGCCTTGGTCATTCGGGGTTTACTGGTATCCTTCGACTGAGGTGAGCATTCCAAGTTTTTACTATTCCGACTATTCGGGTTTCTCGTACAGTATTAACCGTGTTCAAGCAGTGCGCATGGATGGAGACTTTGCGTACAAATGGATTGAGAATTTGACCGCTACCGTGAGCTTTGGTATTACTTCGATGACAAACAACTTAACACAGGTACGAACAACAACCTCCTTAACAAATCCACCAAGTTTTATAAAAAACAGTGTTGTCAATGAAAACTCCGTTAGAAACATTGATATTGCTATCGGGGCGAGATATACTTTTTGGAAAACTGACGATAATAGAAGTGAGGTAATGGCTTTCTTCTCAATTGGCAAACAGTTTAGCAATTCGACTATTAAAATCAGTCCTATAAGTACCGAATATGATACCCCGACGGAGCAGATGGAAAAACAAACTGAAGGGCAAAATTCACCTTTCCATATCACCTTTGGCATTCGCAGTGAGTACTTTTTTAATGAATCAATTTCCCTCTGCCCTATAATGAACTTTAACTATTCTTCAACGACAGTGGAATATTTTACTTCACAGGCAAATTCTCAATCAACTAAAACTATCAATGATATTTCAAAAGAGAATTCTTATTTCTCAACGGAATTTGGCATTGGATTAAATTTCCACTTTTAAAAACTAATTTGAGAGCGAGTAGATGCCCTGAAGTGAATTTTCAGGGCATCTTTTTTTTATGCCATCAAGTATGCTTTATGTATTTTTGTATAGACTGATTTAACAGTAACTACAGCATCAATTTTTCAGGTTTTTCATGAGCGACCAACAAACGAAACAGCCGGGTATATTTGCACAAACATTTAAAGAGATAACACAACCATTTATTGATTTGTTCAGAGCCCCGAGAGTGCTATGGGGAATAAACGTATCCTACCTGCTTGAAGGGCTAACCTATTTTGGGGTTATCGGGCTTCTTGCAATATTCTTTAATGAGCATGTCGGTCTTGATGACATTCAGGCCGGGCGCATGGTTGGCTTCCTAACGGCTGGCATAACACTCAGCATGTTATTTCTTGGCGCCACGGTCGATATTATCGGTGTTAGAAAATCACTGCTGCTTTCGCTCGGTCTGATGTTAGTTGGACGTGTTTTAATGACCATTGCACCAGCCGTGTTCCAAACTACCGGGATGTGGTCTTCATCGCACATGATGGTTATGTTTGGTATTATTTGGGTTGTACTCGGTTATGGAATATATCAGCCGGCATGTTACGCGGCTGTTAAAAAATTTACCGATGAAAAAACTGCCGCGATGGGGTACGCGATGCTTTACGGTATCATGAACCTTGGTGCATTTCTACCCGGCCTCATTTCTCCTCCCGTGCGAAGGGCATTTGGTATTACAGGTGTTTTCTGGGTTTATATTGTCTTAACTGTTGTTGGTATTCTTTCGGTGGCTATTATCCTTTCAAAAAAAGCGATTGCCAAAGCAGAAAGAGACCTGCCCAAAACCATTAAAAATAACACTGATTCGATTGACAATATGCCGGTAAAGGAAAAGATGGCATATTATCTGAAAAACTTCCCGCTAAAGGATATGCGTTTTCTCTATTTTGTATTTATTCTTATTCCGGTACAAACATTATTTGCACATAACTGGTTAACCATGCCGCAGTACACCAGCCGTGCATTTACCGGATTTATTCAAGACAATTTTGAATTCTTTGTCAATTTTAATCCCATTCTGATTTTTATCGCATTGCCCACGTTTATTCTTGTTCTTGGACCAAGTGTTTATACACTTTTCGCCTATTTAATAATTACAACTATCGGTGAGGCGATGTGGCAGCCACGTTTTCTGCAATGGGTAGCTGAAATTGCACCGAAAGGTATGACTGGCATTTACATGGGTATCGGGCAGTTCCCCTGGTTCCTGACAAAAGTAATTACATCATTGTATTCAGGTTGGTTCCTTATGCAGTACTGCCCGGATAATACACCTGCCGCTCAGTTGAAAACAGAAACCATGTGGTTCTGGTATGGAGTTATTGCCATTATAAGCCCACTCGGTTTGTTATTAACAAAGAATTGGATGCAAAAAGGATTTAAGGATAAAGCAGCAGTTTAACGTTTTAAAAAATCAAAAGGCGGTTAACAATTATGTTAACCGCCTTTTTTTATTTCGTTTTAAATTACGCTTTCTCTTCCCAAACCTGCGCAATCTCTACAATTACACGAACTGCCATTTCCATATCCTGAATAGCGACCCATTCGGTTTTGGAGTGAAAACTGTGTTCACCGGCAAAAATATTTGGTGTCGGCAAACCCATGAAAGAAAGCCTCGACCCGTCTGTACCGCCACGAATCGGGGACATGATGGGTTCACATCCACAGCGCCTCATTGCCTCTATCGCGTTTGCTGCAACCTCGGGATATTTATCAAGCACATATTTCATGTTCCTGTATTGTTCAAATACCTGTGTCTGTAAACGTGCACCTGGGAACTCACTAACCGTCTCTTCTGCAAGCCGCTGCAAGTATGATTCAAATTCTTTCAGCTTCTCAGCCTCAAAATCCCGGATGATAAATTTAAGCACCGATTCTTCTTCGCTTCCGGTAATGGTGTGGCAATGCACGTACCCTTCCCTGCCTTCTGTTGTCTCGGGAGAGAATGAATCTTTAGGCAGTTTTTCCATCATGCGGGCGGCGATTTTAATAGAATTAATCATTTTATCTTTTGCATAACCGGGATGAATATTTTTGCCCTGAAATATGATAGTCATTGCATCAGCGCTGAATGTCTCCGACTCAACCTCACCACGAGTTTGCCCGTCAACTGTGTAAGCAAAGTTAGCTCCGAATTTTTTTACATCAAATTTTTCGGTGCCGCGGCCAACTTCTTCGTCCGGAGTGAAGCATACTTTAATAGTGCCATGTTTCACTTCAGGATGGCTGAGGAAATATTCAACCGCGTCAACAATTTCTGCGACACCCGCTTTATTATCCGCACCCAATAGTGTTGAACCGTCAGAAGTGATAATATCAAAGCCCAGCATCTTTTTCATATCAGGGTTATCCTCTGCCCTGATGACCTGCCCGTCTTTCGGCAGTACAATATCGCCGCCCTGATAGTTTTTATGAATCATCGGATTCACAAACTCTCCTGAGACAGCGGGTGAAGTATCGACATGAGATATAAAACCTATTACCGGCACCGCTTTATCGGTGTTTGCAGGCAATGTAGCCATTACATAACCGTATTCGTCCATATGCGCATCGGTTAATCCCAACTGCAACAATTCAGCAGCAAGGTCTTTTGAAAGATTCTTCTGCTTGGCAGTTGAAGGAAATGTTGTCGAATTGTCATCCGACTGAGTGTCGTATTTTACATAGCGTAAAAATTTTTCAACACAAGTGAACTGATATTTATTGTCAAACATGTTTTCTCCTTTTATATAATTATTCTTCTTCTTTTTTTGCACGTAGTGAATCCCAGACCATGTATGCACAAATTGCAAGGAACATGACCAGAGCTAAAAGTTCTGCTGAATGTGACTCGAACCATTCGGTGTTAACAAAGTTAAATCCCGCGTAACGGATAATTGCACTGATAACACCCATAAGGGCACCGCCGGCGATAAATCCGGAAGCGATGAGTGTTCCTCTTTCACGTCGTGCACTATTCAAGGCTTCATCCTTAGAACGGGTTGAAACATAATGGGCAATTAAACCGCCAACTAAAAGCGGTGTGTTTAATTCAAGCGGTATATACATGCCTAGGGCAAATGCAAGCGCGGGCACTTTGAGCATGGTAAGAATAAGAGCTAAAATTGCTCCGCCAATATACAACAACCATGGGGCTGGCTGATTTGACATGAGTGGTTTGATAACTGCTGCCATCGCGTTTGCCTGCGGAGCCACTATCGCATTAGGTCCTGTAAATCCGTACGTTTCATTAAGGATAAGAATTACCCAGCCGACTGTTGCGGCAGAAAAAAGTGTCCCTAAAAACTTCCAGCCTTGTTGTTTATATGGTGATGTGCCTAACCAGTAACCAATTTTTAAATCCGTTATAAAGCCGCCAGCCATCGATAATGCCGTGCAGACAACACCGCCAATAATCAAGGCGGCCAGAATACCGGTATCACCGGAAAGCCCGGACGATACAAGAATGATTGACGAGAGAATTAATGTCATCAAGGTCATCCCCGAGACAGGGTTGGTACCAACAATCGCGGTTGCGTTGGCGGCAACAGTGGTAAACAAAAAAGCGATAATGACAACAATGAGCAAACCAATAACTGCATGCCACACGTTGTTTACAACACCAAGATAGAAAAACAAAAAGATGAGCAGCGAGGTAACTAATATTGCACCCGCGATAAAAGACATGGGTAAATCTTTTTGTGTCCTTAGTTTTTCAATTTTAGCAGCAGCTCCGCCAAAAATTTCTTTTATAGCGAGAGAAAACGCGGAAACAATAATTTTACTCGAACGGATAATGCCAATGATACCAGCCATTGCAATTCCACCGATACCAATATGCCTTATGTAATTACGGAAAATTTCCTCTGCAGACATTTCCGTAATCAGCTTTGTAACGTTTGCTCCTAATGGAATTGTTGTTGCCTGGCCAATATGGGCTACAACCGGGATGAGCACATACCATGAAAGAAATGAACCCGCACAAATAATTGCCGAATACCGTAAACCGACAATATAGCCTAAACCTAAAACAGCCGCACCAACATTCAACTTAAACACCAACCTGAATTTGTCAGCAAGCTGCTCGCCGATAACAAATACCCTGGTGCTAAAAACTTCACTCCACCAGCCAAATGAAGCAATCACAAAGTCATAAACACCACCGACCAAACCACTGACAACAAGAACAATGGCTTGGTTACCCCCCTTTTCACCTGCCACGAGTACTTCGGTAGTTGCTGTTGCCTCGGGAAAGGGAAATTTTCCATGCATTTCTGAAACAAAATATTTGCGAAAAGGTATCAGGAAAAGTATTCCTAAAAAACCGCCGAATAGAGATGCAAGAAAAATTTTGTAAAAATCCGCGGGCAGATTAAGTATATACAAAGCCGGGATAGTGAAAATGGCACCCGCTACTATAACTCCGGAACTGGAACCAATTGACTGTATGATGATGTTCTCGCCAAGAGCATTTTTCCTGCGGGTTAAAGCCGAAAGACCAACTGCGATTATCGATATAGGAATAGCAGCTTCAAAAACCTGACCGATTTTCAAGCCCAGATAGGCAGCGGCAGCAGAAAAGACGATCGCCATAACTAATCCCCAGAACACAGACCAGATTGTCACCTCGGGATATGTTTTATCAGCGGCCATAACCGGATGGAATTGTTCACCCGGTTCCAGTTCCCGGTAGGCATTTTCTGGTAATCCCTTTATTTTTTTTGATTCTTCCATATTTGTTCTTTCTTCATGGTTTGAAAGTACGTGAACACATGTAACTATTTAATTTTATTAAAATTTTTATTGCTGACCAACTGGCAATACAATTAAAACACTAATGTAAATACTCAGCCTCTATCTTTAATAATAATAATTCTATCTCTTAAACTCAGACTATGAGTATCCATCACTTCGTGAAAGTCTGAGGTTAGGCTATAAAAATTTCGCTGTACTTCTTAAACTGCTAATTTATGTTAATGTCCTTATCTAAATTTTACTTTACACAATCTGAGCAGTTACATATTAACAACAATGAAAATACAAACCTCATTACTTCGGAGCGGCATTCTCATCTTCAAATTTTTCTAAAAACACGAGTGGATTCTCCTGTAATACCGATGCCGCCGCTTCCGCATTCTCTAATTCATTAAAAATACCATAAACAGTGCTGCCACTGCCGCTCATCATGGCAATTGCTGCACCGCACTCCAGCATTTGCTGCTTTATTTTACTAATCGCGGGATGTGCTAAAAATACCGACTTCTCAAAATCATTAATCATATAGGGGAATGCTTCTTCAAAAGAGAAAGCATCATCAAATTGTAAAGAACTTAAACTCCTTGCAGGAAATGAAGGAACTATACTACTATAAGCCCATGCAGTAGAAACATGAATTCCCGGATTAACTACAAGAATATGTTTTTTAATCCATGAATTAAAGTATGTCAGTTTCTCGCCTCTTGCCGTTGCAAAAGCCGGGCGTAATTTTAAAAAATACGGTACATCCGAACCAAGCTGCAAAGCTAAACCTGCTAATGTATCTATCGGCAAGCCAAGCTGAAAAATTTCATTAACCGAAAGCAATGTAACTGCAGCATTTGAACTGCCGCCCCCTAAACCGGCACCCATGGGAATATTTTTTTCAAGCGAGACTGCTACCGGTAACGCGGCATTTACTGTTTTTTCAAGCAGCCGCACCGCCTTTACAATAAGGTTTTTTTCTATATCTCTATTTAACTCATCATTATCACAAGTAAACGAAAATGATTCCGATTTGCTAAAAGTTAATACATCACATAAATCCAACGGATAGAAAATAGTTTCAATATCATGAAACCCATCAAGCCTTTTCCTTATAATATTAAGCCCGAGATTTATTTTAGCATGCGACTTTATGGTAACTTTACGCATCAAACAATTTCCGAATTTCACGTATATGGTCAGGTGTTGAGCCGCAGCAACCACCAATAAAAACCGGATTGAGTTCCATGAAACTTTCAATAAACGACCGGTACACTAATGGTGAAATGGATTCACGTATCACCGCGTCCGTGTAATCTCCAAGACCGCAATTAAGGTAAAAGCCCCAGTTTTTAGGCAAATCAAGTTCTGCCACATGCTTGCGGAAAATAGAAGGCTTCATACAGTTAAACCCGACTGCAAGCGGATTGTAGTCTGCAATCTCCTCAAGTACATCCTCAATTGATTCACCCGAAAGAATCCTTCCTTCATCGGTAAAAAAGAGGCTAACTATATAGGGAATATTTTTTGAGGAGCAGTATGAATTGATTAACCTGATTTCATCTAAATGACTGATTGTTTCGTTTATTACAAAATCAACACCTGCTTCCATTAAAGCATCAATATGAGCGATGTGATTACTCTGCAGCCGCGAGAAATTTAGAGTTCTCGCCCGCTGATAACTTTCCTCTGCAGGCGGATTAGACCCGGCAATTAAAACACTATTTGATTTTGCCGCCTCCCTTGCAAGTTCAACAGCCTGCCCAACTAAATGTGAAAACTGATGAGCAACACCTGAACGGGCAACTGCAACAGGGTTTGTCCTGAATGTATTTGTTGTTATAACGTCCGCCCCCGCGGATATATAGTCTTTGTGGAGTTGATAAACCTCGTTGGGCTGTGTAAACAGTAACGAAGAAGACCACAAAATATGGCTTTCTGCATTTTCTAATTGCATTAAAAGAGAACCAACTGCCCCATCAAACAAAATTGGACGTTTTCCTGAACCGGAAAATAAATCGGTAAGGCTTACAGAATTCATTTTTTTTGTACTTAATTTTCAAACGGAAGGAAACCGTAATCTTTTCCGTATTGTAACATTTGACCGGTAAAATCTTCCGGATACTCAACTTGTACATCCACTATTTGTTTGCCCTTGTAAACAGGTTTCAGAACGGGATTAATAAATCCCCGGTAAGGCGCTATATGCAATTTTTCAAATCTCTGAAGTACCTCTGCATGCAAATCTTTATCGATAAAAACTCCATAGTTTTCAACAAGAGCCTGAGCGGATTTGAAATCACCTTCTGATGAAATTCTCTGCATTTCACGTAATAATTCACCGAATATAGTCCGCAGTTTTTTAAAATCGTTTATAACAAAATACGTTTTTCCGTCACGGACAACCTTTTCAATAACGTTTTCCTCTTTACCACGCTCATAGGCCCATTTGGCAATAATGTGCCTGTTCCTCATGTGTGCCTCCTCCAGGTTTTCACCCGGTTTTAGCCGCTGTAATTGGGTAACCAAAGCGCTTCTTATGTATTTGTTATATTCTGCTTTGCCTGCATCGGTACTGGGTACAACCCCAATTTCCACAAGTTTGTCATCAAGAATGTAATAAAGGGCAACTAAGTCGGCACGGGCTTCTTCAATCGTTGAAGCATAATTTTTTAACGATTCACGAGGTGTACCAACTCCTTCATTAATCTGCCCAGAAGCATGACCGATGACTTCATGCATATCTGTATGCAAATCATCAGAAAGGTTCCCGTATAATTTTGAAAGTTCTATTTCCTCATCATTATACGCGAATTCCCGCAGTTGTGCTTCCGATGAAGCCAGATTATATGAATGAACAATATTGCCAAGATTCACCGATTTTGAACCATGCTCCTTGCGTATCCATGTCGCGTTAGGAAGATTGATGCCAATAGGTGTACTTGGAGAAGCATCGCCGGACTCAACGATAACCGTAATAACTTTGGCAGAAATTCCTTTTACATCCTTTTTCTTGTGTTCGTCCCGAATCGGCGAGTTGTCCTCGAACCATTGTGCCTGCCTGCTGATTGCATCAATTCTTTTTGATGCCTCGATATCCTTTAGTGACAAGACAGATTCAAAGGTTGCCTTGTAATTCAGCGGGTCGCCGTACGTTTCAATAAAACCATTGGTGATATCGATAATGGATTCAGTGTCTTTAACCCACTCGATGGAGTATTCATCCCATTTCCGCAGGTCGCCTGTTTCGTAATACTTTATAAGCAGGCTAAATACTTTTTTCTGTTGTTCATTTTCGGCAACAGCAACTGCCTTCTTCAGCCAAAAAACAATTTGTTCTATGGCAGCAGAATACATACCGCCAATTTTCCAAACTTTCTCGAAAATCTTACCGTCCTTTTTTACCAACTGTGAATTTAAGCCAATCGATACCGGACGTATATCATTTTTGTCAATTTTAGCAGCATAAAAGTTTTCAACTTCTATTTGTGTTAAACCAACATAAAAATTATTTGCAGATTGAGCCACAACATCCGCTCCTGCGGATTGATTAACACGATTGGCATCCAAAGCAGCATTAAAAATAACCGGGGACAGAAAATCTGCTAATTGTTGGGCTGTTTGATTCTTTTTTAATGGCAGTTCCTTTACAGGAGTCTGTAGCACTAATTCCTTAAAGAAACTATTGCTGCATTCAGGTACAAACTTTATTGAGGAGTAATGATGATGCAGGCCGCTTGAAAACCAGAACCGCTTTGTATAAACCATAAACTTTTTAAATTCTTCGGAGTTCCAGTCTCCACTATAGGTCTTCACTATCGCTTCTAATGTTTTACGGATGAGTAAATTGTGTTTATAATTCTGGTCATACATTATATCGCGGCCGGACAATGCTGCCTGATAAAGATAGAACGCTAATTCCTTTTGTTTTACCGTAAGATTTTCAAATCCGGGGATTTGATAACGCAATATCGCCAGGTCGGCAAACTGTTCGGTTTGAACCTTGAACTCCGCCCCCTCTTCTTTCGTTTGAGCCACCGTTGTATTATTCATGCAAATTACACTTACAATTACAATTATTAAAAAAAACATCCTTTTCATCTTATACTCACTCTAAAACGTAACAGCATTTTCTGCTTTTAAAAAGTTAATTAATCAACAACATCCATTTGATATGCTATTTTTTTTGATGCTGCCCGAACCATCCGGAAACTGTAGTCCACCAGAGTTTGGCATTCTGCGGTTTAGCCACAAAATGTGTTTCATCGGGGAAATACAGGAATTTACTATTGATACCTAACCGTTGCAGCGAGGTAAATAATTGGAATGCCTGCTCCTCCGGAACCCGGAAATCATAAGCACCATGAACGACAAGTACTGGTGTTTTGCAATTCTGAATGTACCGGTGCGGCGAAAATTTCTCGTACATTTTCCGGTTTTTCCATGGAGTACCTCCGTTTTCCCACTCAGGGAACCAAAGTTCCTCGGTAGTTCCGTACATGCTTTCAAGATTAAATACGCCTGCATGCGAAACAAGTGCATTAAACCGGTCAGTATGCCCTGCTATCCAGTTTATCATGTATCCACCGTAAGATGCACCTGCTGCGAATGTATTTTTAGCATCAATAAAACTATAGGTTTTAACGGCAAAATCGTATGCATTCATTAAGTCAACATAGGGTTTCCCTCCCCAATCTCCTGAAATCTGGTCTGTAAATTTCTGACCGTATCCTGTACTGCCGCGCGGATTAGCAGCGACAACAACATAACCAAGTGCTGCAAACATCTGCACGTTCCAACGGTAATGAAAATCTTCTGACCAATGACCCTGCGGCCCGCCATGTATTAAAAATATCATTGGGTATTTTCTTTTTGCATCAAAGAACGG
>JACPGF010000188.1 GCA_016182615.1 Ignavibacteriales bacterium | reverse complement strand
GAATTGATACAACAAAAATGCGGTTAGGCCCCGTTAGGGGTCGTCTGTTTGTAGAAAAACCCACCCTCCGCAAATTTATTGCCCCGTAGGGGTAAACCGGGGAAGGTCACACGAAACAATTGGATTGATGGAATTCATCAAGAACGGCGTGGGTGCACCCCGATGGGGTGCCGAACTGCGGGGGAACGGGTTTTCTACAAATAGTGCACCCCTCCGGGGCGCAGGCAATGGAAAAAGCACGGAATGAATTGATACAACAAAAATGCGGTTAGGCCCCGTTAGGGGTCGTCTGTTTGTAGAAAAACCCACCCTCCGCAAATTTATTGCCCCGTAGGGGTAAACCGGGGAGGGTTATGAGAAACAATTGGCTGTATGCAATTTTTCCGGATGGCGTGGGTGCACCCCTCCGGGGCACCGAACTGCGGCGGGGAAATTACAATATGACACATAAAACACTGAAAAAAACATTTACAAAACAACAGGTATAAATATGGAACAAACAAATAACATTTTACTGGAAGCAGTAAACCTCACAAAAAAGTATGAAGACGGTGTAACGGCTCTTGATGCGGTTTCATTCACCGTACGAGCGGGTGAAATATACAGCATGCTCGGCGGAAACGGCGCGGGAAAAACAACTACCATCAACCTGTTCCTCAATCTCATTGAGCCATCCGCCGGAGAAGCGCGCATTAACGGTATCGTTACCCATAAGGAGCCGCTCAAGGCAAAAAAGCATGTCGCCTTCGTTTCCGAAAATGTGATGCTTTATAATAATTTTACCGCTTTACAAAACCTTGACTATTTCGCGCGCCTTGGCGGAAGAACAGGCCTGACCAAAGAAGACTATTACGAGGCTCTGGTGAAAGTTGGCTTGCAGGATGAAGCGCACAGCCGTAAACTGAAGACATTTTCAAAAGGCATGCGGCAAAAATGCGGCATTGCAATAGCGATAGTAAAAAACGCGGGTGCAATTATCCTCGATGAACCGACAAGCGGACTTGACCCGCAGGCCGGGTACGAGTTTTCCAAACTGCTCGAAGGACTGAAAGAGGAGGGGAAAGCGATTCTCATGTCAACGCACGATATATTCAGAGCCAAGGAAATTGCCACCACCATTGGAATAATGAATAAAGGCAAGCTGCTGATGCAACGGCCCGGCAGTGAGCTTATCGGTGAAAATCTTGAAGCGCTGTATCTGCAGTATATGGCCGGATATCAACAGGCAGGATAAGGAGTATATATGCTGCGTTTAATAGTAGAAAAAGAAATAAAGGAAATTCTTTCCTCGACCAAATTTGCAATAACCTTTGCCGTGTGCTCATTGCTGCTGCTGCTAACGTTTTACGTGGGGGCACGCAATTATCAATTCAGCCAAAAGCGTTACGAGGCTGCAGTGCGCGAAAACCTGCGGCAGCTTGACGGCATGACCGATTGGAATCAGGTTAACAACTTCAGGATATTCTTACCCCCGAAGCCGCTCGCCTCGCTTGTTTCAGGCATAAGTAACGATATAGGAAGGACGACCGATGTAAGGGGCGGTTCGGATAATTCCGCTTATGATTCTTTTTTCGGAAACGACCCGGTTTACGCGGTGTTCCGTTTCCTCGATTTGGATTTCGTGTTTCAGGTACTGCTTTCATTGTTTGCCATCCTGTTCGCGTTTGACGCGGTTACCGGGGAAAAAGAGCGCGGCACGCTGCGCCTTAATTTTTCCAATCCCCTCCCCCGCAAAACTTTTATTCTGGGAAAGCTGCTTGGCTTTATGGCGGGCTTTATAGTCCCCCTGATTATCCCGTTACTGCTGGGCTGTTTTTTAATGCAGTTCATGGGCATTGCGTTCAGCGGGGCTGAACAGTTGCGGCTGCTGCTGATTATGGTAACTGGTATTCTGTACCTGAGCGTGTTTCTGCTGCTGGCAATATTTTTTTCAACCAAAAACACGCAATCATCCACGGCTTTTTTATACTCGGTTGGCGTGTGGGTGCTGGCAGTTATGATTTTCCCGAGGCTGTCTGTTGCCGCATCGGAAATGTTTGTAACGGTGCCTCCGCTCGAGCAAATCAACGCGAAGAAAGCACGTTTAAGCGCGCAGTTGTGGGAAGAGGACCGGGTGGCTATGACGAATTTTAAAAATACACCAACAACCGACATGCAGGCTATCATGAAGGAGTTTGGCAGCTTTATGGATACACAGGCGCAGAACCGTGAAAATAAAATGCAGGATTTGAATAACCGCCTGTTTGAAGAGCGTGATAATATGCAGGGCATTCAACAGACCACGGCATTTACTCTCGGCAGCCTGTCCCCCTCTACTTCGTTTTCGCTCGCGGCAGCGCAGCTCGCGGGCACATCGCTTGCATTGGAAACCCACTTCCGCGATGCAATGAAAGCGTACAAAAATGTGTTTAACGAATTTTTCTATGAAAAAACCGGCAGGCGGATGTCGGGCGGTATGCGTATTCAAATATCAACCGGTGATGATGAAAAGAAAAAACCCATAAATCCCGCCGAGATGCCGGTGTTCGTGTATAACGAGCCGCAGCTTGCAGAAATGCTGCCTGGTGTACTGATAAAGATAGCGGTTCTTATTGCAATGGGTGCGCTCTTGTTCGGAGCCGCATATTATTCATTTACTAAATACGACTTACGGTGAGGCTGTTATGATAAAAGAGATTATGTTCCATGAACTGCAAAACATACTGCACAGTAAAAAATTCGTGGTGGCGTTTGCTATTGTTTCGGTGTTAATGCTCCTTTCGGTGGCATTGGGCGTGCGTAATTATCAGTCGCAAATGAATTCGTACAATACCCTTCTTAACCTGAACGAGCAGGAAATGCGCGAGAAAAAAAACTGGACAAGCTTTACAACAAAGGCGGTACGAAAACCCGCTCCTGTGCAGATATTTGTCTCCGGAGTTAACTTCGATATTGGCAGGTATGCTGTTATTTCATCGTTCGAGCAAACCAATGTAAACCACAGTGTTTACTCCGATGACCCGTTCTTTGCCGTATTCCGTTTCCTCGATTTTTCGTTCATCGCCGTGTTTGTGCTTAGTTTATTTATCCTTGTGTTTACCTACGACGCGGTAAACGGCGAGGCGGAAAACGGAACACTGAAACTAATCTTTGCCAACCCGGTTCCCCGCGGCACCTATCTTGCCGGGAAGATAGCCGGTATATGGTGTGGAGTGTTACTGCCTTTGCTGATACCCATGCTGCTTTCACTCGCGCTGCTGCTTGCCAGCGGTGTGCCGCTTGCCTTTTGGGACGCGCTTTCTGTCATTGGTATTTTCGGCATGGTGCTATTGCTCGGCAGTTTTTTTGTTTTGCTCGGCGTGCTGCTTTCGGTGCTTATCCGCCGCCCTGCTGTCTCGTTTCTTACTGCATTGGCGGCTTGGATGTTTTTTACCTGTATTATCCCCCGCGCGGGAATATTGCTCGCGGGCCAAATGGTATATGTACCGGGCATACAGGAAATTAAAGGTGAGCAGGACCAGTACGAAAAACAGCGGTGGGCACAGCACATGCAAAAATTGCAGGAAAGATGGAACGGGCGCGAGGCTCCTGCAAACGGGTTGTCATCAGAAGAGCGGCAGGCTTTCAGGGACAAAAACATGTGGGCATGGATGGAAGAAGACGAGAAGGACCGCAAGCAGGTGCAGGAAGATATCGGGCAGCATTTTACCGGATTGCAGGAACGGTTAAAAAACAGCAAACGGGAGCTTGAGCGGCTGGCATTGCTGTTCGCGCGGTTCTCACCGGTCGCAGCATTCCAGTTAACGGTTATGGATATGACTGCCGGTGATACAAGGATGAAAGACCGGTTTGATGATGCATTGGCCCGGTACAAGAAAGATTTCCTGGCATATAAAACCGAAAAGGCGAAACAGTCCGGTTCACCAGGCGGCATACGCATCATGTTCGACAGCGAAAGTGGGTTAAAGATTGATGCAGGCAGGGACAAAGGCACGCTCGATGTGAGCGGTGTTCCCCGCTTTCAGTCCGCATCAATTGCGGGAGCAGAAGCCGCATCTTCAACGCTCATCAACGGCAGCATTATCGGCATCATGTCCATACTGCTCTTCGGTGCCGCCTTTGCCGGTTTTTTACGGTTTGATATGAGGTAGGGAATGTCTTAATATGCGGGGTGGTAAATTGTTTTGCCACCCCGTAACAACAGATACACGTGCAAGGACTATTTACAAAGCGATTGATATACTCTGGTTAACTTTTCAAAATTGGTTTACGCAGGAAGCTGAATTAAAGAAAACCTCCTTCAGGAGCTTAAGGACACTTTGTGTTTAGTGGGAGAATTTGTTAGTTTGCCTGCAAAGTTTTAACGGAATTCCTAAACTTAAAACGGAAATACTACATGATTCCTGGTTTTCAAAGCATTATGCTGCCACTCTTACAACATATCTCGGATAAATCAGAATATAATTTTCGTGATATTATTGAGCAGCTTGCACTAACATTTAAATTAACTGATGATGAGCGTAAAGAGCTGCTTAATAGCGGATTGCAAGCTGTTTTTGATAACCGGGTTGGTTGGGCAAGAACATACCTTAAGAAAGCAGGACTTATCGATTCGCCAAAACGTGGCGTCTTATGTATTACAGATTTAGGATTGGAAACACTTGCTCAAAAACCAGAAATCGTTAACATTAAATACTTAAAACAGTTTACTTCATTCAAGGAATTTATAAAAGTCAACAAATCCGGGGATGATAAAGAGGAGGAGGAGGAAAACCCTGCAAATCTCCATGTAACTCAAACTCCTGAAGAAAACCTTGAAGCGGCTTATCAAAGAATACGCAGAACACTTGCAGCAGAATTATTACAGAAAGTAGTTTCACTTTCACCGGCATTTTTCGAGAGGCTGGTTGTTGAACTATTAGTAAAGATGGGTTATGGCGGTAGTATAAAAGATGCTGGTAAGGCAATTGGCAAAAGTGGTGATGAGGGTATTGACGGCACTATTAAGGAAGATAAACTCGGTCTGGATATAATTTATGTGCAGGCAAAACGCTGGCAGCCGGGTAATGTCGTCGGCAGGCCTGAGCTTCACAAATTTGTTGGGGCGCTTGCCGGGCAAGGGGCAAAAAAAGGCATCTTTATAACAACTTCACACTTTACTAAAGAAGCTTTGGATTACATTCCCCGCAACGAAACCAAAATAGTGCTGATTGACGGAGAACTTTTAACACAACTGATGATAGACTATAACCTTGGCTGTACAACACAGCAAACCTATGAAATTAAAAAAATTGACGGCGACTACTTCGGGGAAGAATAGCGTAATTAAAATAGCTGTAGTGAAATAGTTTTCCCTGCTACAACACTGATGTTTTTAATAGACCGAATAATTTTGTTTGTTTAACAGCCAGAACCTTCTCCCAAAAGGAGCCAGAGCCGGAAGAGTCGCTCATAGCGCGGGGTTAAAGTCTCCTCGCCCTCTGGGAGAGGAGATTTAGGGGTGAGGGTTTTGCGGTACTGAAGATTATGTGGAAACTTGCAAAGCCATTTTTTTACTTTGTTTTAGAGATGAGTTTTTTGAGACATTACTTATTTGTTACACAAAAATTTTTCATCATTTTATCAGTATTTAAATTTGAAGTTGTTGACTCTCATCAGATAAATTATTTTTAGTTTAAAAACTCAAAAATTTCTATTTCCAATAGCGTATGAGCCTTTCAATATCTAAAGAACTGAGACAATTGGCACTTGAACGGTGTAGGGAGCTTCGGAAACAAATGACAGAAGCTGAAAATATCCTCTGGTATAACCTTCGTAACCAAAAACTTCATGGATTAAAAGTCAGGCGCCAGCATGTAATATTCTATGAGTATAATGGCTCAACCTCTTTTTATGTCGCAGATTTTTATATTCATCAAGTAAGTCTCATTATCGAATTAGACGGCTCTATTCATAATTTTCAACAGAAAGGTGATCAAAAAGAACCGAAATAATTACTGAACAAGGATATAATGTGTTGCGGTTTAAAAATAGTGAAGTGCTGTCTGAATTACATTCCGTGTTGCATAGAATACGAGCCCACTCAGAAGATAGAAACGGAATTGCTATACAAAGGGACTCAAATTAGATACAGGCATAACTTTAAATTCTCTTTTAACTAAAAGAGGCGAAACATCATAAACCTTCTATCTCTAATAGGGCTGTGTGGGCTGTCCCAAAAACAAAGCCAGTCTATTCATATTCGTGATGTAAATCCTTGTTATGTTAATCTCAATAGTTTCAAAGAAGGCTAAAGTCAATTTGATTGCCACCCCGCTCCCCATACCCAATGGTTTCAGATTAACAGTTTCCACTTGGTAAAACTACTCGTTAACAAAGCCCTCACCTCTAAATCTCCTCTCCCAGAGGGCGAGAAGACTTTAACCCCGCGCTATGAGCGACTCTTCCGGTTCTCCTTTAGAAGGCAATGCCTCCCAAGGGAGGTAAACGTGTCAACTTAAGGATTTCGACTTAATT
>JACPGF010000187.1 GCA_016182615.1 Ignavibacteriales bacterium | reverse complement strand
ATTAAATGGATTCGGGTAGTGAGAAGCGCTTAATAATAGTCCGGTATTCCCTCGAGAAATCTGCTCAACACCTGTTGTTTTTTTTGCATTATATTCTAATCCTGTCATGGATGGATAAGGAATCGATCCAATAACAGAAGCAGTGCCTGTTGTGGTATCAATTGTAAAATAATCCGAGGTATTACCGGCAGATTTAACACCAAAGAGTGTTCCATACTCATCAAAGAATAATCCTTGAGTATAAAGGGTAAGACCTGTTTGGCCAATAAGCGTGGTATCGCCATTCTGCATATTTATCTTTACTATACGATCTCTTCCGGATCCTACCGGCTTATACACTGAGGCCCACAGTTGATTAGTAAACGGATGGAAAACCATTGCGGTAATATTGCATTTGGCTGTATCCATCAGGTATAATTGCCCGGAAGGTAAATTGCAATAGTATATCACGCCGCTTCTGCTTGCAAGAAAGAAGTTACCGGCGGTATCAAAAGCACAGGTTACCGCGCTAACATCCGGAAGTTTACACAGAGAATATGCATCACCGCCTGAAGCATTAACGCGCACTATCTCGGATCCGGAAGGTACAAGGCGTGCAACCCCAAAAACAGTTCCGGTTTTAGGATGTATTGCAATATCATTCAGCGTTAAAAAATTACTTTCACCGATGTATTGCGGAGCCCCGGTGTTCTTATTAATCTGTAAGACCTTACCATTGCTAACACCATAAGAAACATTGACAGGCGCAGGATTTATTACAAAGCCTCTAGCGAATAGCGGAATAGAAGCAGTAACCACACCTGCCGAGTAGAAACGCAGTGTATCCGCGATTTGCTGTGCAATAACCGGTTTAAATTTCATACCAAGAATCAATGTATCCAATGAGTGCATGACAGACGGGAAAGTGGCAAATGGAACAATTGAAAAGAGGGTTTTATTATATGAAATACTATCAATAGTAAATGCTGTGTTTCCAAAATTCGCAATGCTTACTTCCTGCACTGTGCTTTCAAAACCCACTTCAACATTTGAAAAATCTATTTGCGGCGTTACGGCAAATGGTAAGGAACCTTGAAAAGGAGCCACGCGAGCCGCACCAATCCACGTATCCCATGTATTCATTGCACTCGCGTACTCGGTCAACATCCAGTAAGTTTCTGCATCAGCGGGATCCAGGCAAATGCCCATATAATCTCCCCAACGATTTCTGCCACTACCGAAATCTTTAATGTAATTTCCCTTGCCGGGTTTTAACGTATAACTGCCATTAATCGTATTGGAATTACTGTTACAACTTGCAAAATAAGCACCGATATAATCATTTACACCACAGCGGCTGTATGTCACTAAAAGATTTGCATTTTTATCAACCATAAGCGAGGGATACATGTAGTAGTATCCGTCCTGTCCAAAAAATCCCTGCTTAACAGTTACCCCGTTGTTTGTATTGATACCAAAATAATGAAAAGCAGAGTAGCTTGTTGCAGCCGGATTTGATACGGTATGTACACCCCAAAGCATACCATTTAAAAACACTGGCTCATTGGTTAACCCGGAAGATGAGCCTTCCAAGCTAATACTATTACTTCCTAACTGAACAGGTGTCGGTGGAGATGAAAAGGCAGTAACGGAAACCCTTTGTGCACTTAAAACCGGATTTTCAGGCAAACCGGTAATTCTATACAAAATGACATAATTTGTTCCGTAGTAGGGTGAATGACACAAGTAGTATGCATCAGCAGTTGACAATGAAAGTGATGGCCGGATATTAAAAACAGCATTTGACATACTTCCCGGATCGCGAATGTCCCAGAAATCCTGCCAAGTAACTGTTCCAACAGTATCCGTAAGAAGCTGCTGCTTAGGTATTACCCGTATTTTCGTGTAGGCAAAAAAGCCCGAGAAACTGAATTGATCGCCTGTTATATAAAAAGCTTTATCATCATACCCGACACCTTGATAATCACTCCAGGTGTTGTCAAACGTCATTCCATTTACATGTGACGGCAGAGCATAGTTATGCCATTTACCCAGTGGTATCGAGTCGTCGGATACTGAAATAAGAAAATGCCCGGTTTTCTTGCCATCGTTTTGATCAAGCCAAACCATAAACCAGCGTTTTGCATACTGGTCATAAATAACCTTCGGGTCAAATGGCGAAGTGCCAACTAACACAGAAGAATACCAGTTTGCCGCACTTGTTGTAAACAGTTTGTTTCCGTTCTTGTCAAAAATTGCAAAATCGCTGTTTACTGTTGCAATAATATGACTTGGCCCAACAGCCAGGTGCGGATCAGGCGGAATAGAATTGGTTTGCCCGACACCGGCAAAATTTTGTAAAAGAAATGTAGTTGCAGTATCGGTTATGACCGGGGATAATGTATTATCTGCAGAATAGTACTTTATACCTTCGGATATAGCCCTTTCCGGCATTTCATTTACCATTGTTGCATTAAACGGGAATTTGTTTTTAATGACTCTTGGAAGAGGTGCTCCAATGATATTATTTTCAACAAGCCCTGTTGATACAGTTGCCCCACCGCCAACTTGACCGGCAGCAGGCCCCTGGAATAGCGCTTGCGCGTGTGCGCTAGCGCCACAACAAAAAAGGATTATGCAAAGCAGCGGGGTAACTAACTTTATTTTGGCAGATAACATTATTTTTGACTAATAGTTAATAAATTAAGTAATTCAGGTTAAGTGTCATTTAAGATAAAAAAAGCCGCAAACTTTACAGTAAGTATTTTCCGGTAACAATACCGGAATCACAACTGTACAATCTGCGGCGGTAAAAAATAAGCTTTTCTATTTAAGTATGTTCATTTTCTTGGTTTCGCGGTATATGCCGCCTGCATGTTCAGCAATCATTTCATAGAAATAAATACCACTTGAAATGTTTCCGGATTTTTTNAAACGTACTGAATAGTTTCCTGCGGATTTGTAAACATTCTCAAGCTGCACAATTTTTTCACCAAGTACATTGTAAATGTTAACGGTAACTACGGCAGCACTTGCTAATGTGTAATTAATCATCGTCTCGGGGTTAAACGGGTTCGGATAGTTTTGTGCAAGTCCAAACTCTGCAGGTACATTACCCGCATTCCGTTCAACAGAAGAAATATCGGAACTAAAATATCCCAAGGCAGTAACACCTGTTATTCCAGTTGAACCAATTAATGTCCCTGCACCGGATGCAGTGTCTATTTTTATTAAATCGCCAGTTGCCGTTGTCGCGCCTTTTACACCATACAACAGCCCCTTTTCATCAAAGACAATCGCATTATTAACAAGAGAGAATCCGGTTGCACCAACAAGCGTGGTATCACCTGTTAACAGATTTATTTTAAATACCCGGTCTTTTCCGGAGCCAATAGCTTTATATGCCGAACCCCATAATTGGTTTGTTCTTGGATTGAACGCCATTGAGGAAAGTAAGGTTTTACATGAATCAATGTATAGAGCAATGCCGGTTTGTAAATCATACCGGTAAATCAATCCCCCACGTGTAGCCGCATAAAGATTAGCAAGAGTGTCAAACGCAATTGCAGTAAAGTTTTTGTTCGGCAGTATCGCATAAAAATAAGCCTCACCTGTTTCAGCATTAAACCGCAGTAGTTCACCTTGCCCTGCAGCATCATTACGTAATCCGTAAAGGACTTTTGTTTTAGGATGCATCAATAACATACCCCTTGGCTGAAATTGGAAGGCTGCCGAAAGCGGGATCATTTGCATACACCTTTAGCGAGTCATTGAGCAGACCGGCAACAATCGGTTTATGTATAACACTTATTGTAAGAGAATCATAAGCATTAAGTGTTAATGGCAGCGGCTTGCTGCTGACAAGCAAAAAATTCTTCGAAACCTTACCAATTGAATCTAATTGCACAGCTTGTGAGCCGTAATTACTTATAATTACTGCTACTGTATCGCCGGTGTGCCCTAATTCTGTAGGCTTAAATTGTAATCCATTGGAAAAATGCACCAGATGCATTCCTGTATAAGCTTCAAGCCGAAGTTCTGTTGTCCAAGTGCCCCATGTATTTGTAGCTGAAGTATATTCAGAAAACGCCCAGATACTCATCTCGTTCGAAGGATCAAGCCACATGCCATTATAGTCACCCCAACGGTTTCTTGTACCGCTAAATGTTTTTACATAATTAGCTTTACCTGCCTGCATGGTTACAGAAGGCACAAAGTTTGTCGTATTTGCCAACTTAGCTGTAAAAAAAGCTCCGGCATACTCCTCATCACCCGAACGGCTATAAGTAAGAGCCACGTTATTGTTTTTATCGACTGCAAGAGCCGGATATATATAAAAGAACTTGTTTGCGCCGTATATAACATCCTCGATAACTTTCTTTGTGGATAAGTTAACTTGGACATAATGCAAAGCAGCGTAGCCTGAAAAAAGCGGGTTGTTTACCGAATGAACAAAATGGAGTTTATCATCTTTATGAACCGGTTCATTCCGCAAGGAAGCATTGCCAGCTTCTAGTGCAGGAGAACCGCCACCTAATTGGTTTGCGGTAGAGATGCTGCTATATGTTTTTATACTGACCGCATACCCTGTCATTACAGGCGCTGTTGCAACATTATTTATTTGGTAAATATATGCTGCATTGCCGCTACCCTGTGGTAAATGCACCATATAATAATCACTGCTGTTTGCATATGAGCGTGAAGGGCGAATACTGAATACTCTTGAGCCGCTATTTATCGGGTTGCGTATATCCCAAAGATCAAAAAACTTGAATGCTTCACCAGTGTTTTTATAAAGCTGGGTCTTTGGAATTATCCTCACTTTTGAATATTCAAATGAACCCGAAAAATTGAATTGATTTGAAGTTATATATATAGCATTCTGATCGTAACCGACTCCCTGATAATCCGACCAGTTGCCTGCTGCGGTACTCCCATTAACGCTGGAGGGAACTGCCCAGTTATACCAAGCACCAAGCGGGTTTTCATCATCGGAAACGGAAATGAGCAGGGTGCCCCGTTGTGCTGCATTATCCTGGTCGAGCCAAACCATAACCCAGCGGTTTGCATATTGATCATAGATTACTTTCGGGTCAAATGGCCCAGCGACAGAAAGTGCTGACTGATACCAGCCAGTTGCATCAATTGTTTTTAGCCGGTTTCCGTTTTTGTCCGAAATGGCAAACGATGTGTTTACCTGTGACAAAATATGGTTTGGCCCAACGGCAATGTACGGATCGGGAGGAATGGAATTGGTCTCCACTATACCATTAAACCCTTTCAGCACCAAAGGTTTCACGGTTGAGTCCACGAGTACGTTTTTACCAAAAGTATCTTCAACATAAATCCGTTCAATAGAGTTTTTATTATCAGGTTGTGATAAATCCGGTTGCTCAATGTATGTGAATTTGTTAAAAACCTTTTTTTCATCAGGGTTGCTTATAGCTGATTCAATAAAACTACCGGTATTTACCAGTACTCCTATTGCCGAAGTACCTTCCGCCGGACCAGTGTACAACTGTGCTTGTACTTTTACTACAAGAATAATTAAAAACAGCAGAATTTG
>JACPGF010000174.1:10677-16371 GCA_016182615.1 Ignavibacteriales bacterium | reverse complement strand
CACAGCTTAACCTATCCTGTAACTGTAACCGCACAGGGAGCGGATATTGTACTGCGTGATAAGGCAACCTCCGGTAAACTGGTCAATAAAGTTATCCGTGCAGGCGAAGCGTATGTAATTTCCAATAATGGTATTGAAGCCGTTGTATTAGGTTTGTTCGAGAAACCGATGGCTTACGAGTTATCGCAGAATTATCCTAATCCGTTCAATCCGTCAACAACCATTAAATTTGGTGTTCCTGAAAAGGCAGAAGTTTCAATCGTTGTATTTAATCATCTCGGTCAAAAAGTGGCAGATGTAATGCACGAAGAAAAAGAAGCCGGTTACTACACGGTAAACTGGAATGCAACAAATTATGCATCGGGTGTTTACTACTATAAACTTACCGCAGGCAAGTTTAATGCAGTTAAAAAGCTCATTTTGATGAAATAAAAATCATCGGAGTTCTAATAAAAAGGGATGCCTTACCGGCATCCCTTTTTTTTATTGTGGGAACACAACTGTTATAAACATTAGCCAATATTATTGCCTCCAAAGAATCGTTCTAAAATTCGGCATCCTGAAATCCCTTCAATAATATGCATTCACGGGATACGTTCCTTTTGTGGGTAATACTTCTCCTTCGAATTTTAGTATTGCATTTTACTTTTTCTTGTTGTAGTTTTTAACTAATGATATAGCAAAATTTGTGGAAAACCTTTAATCAAGTCAATAGTATTTTTCCGGTAACTATTTACAATATATAATTGAATGGGACAGTATGAAAAAGTTGTTGTTGTTAGTAATAGTAGTATTATTGGTATTAGTATGCAATTCATGCAAGGAGTCAAATACTGAACCTGAATATACCGCTAAAGTTGAAATAATTGCGCCTTTGGATAATCAGGCAGTGTCTGATACTTTTTTTGTTGCACTTGGTATATCTAATTTGCAAAGCATAACTAAAATTGAATATTATGTTGATGATGTTTTGCACGGATATCATTACACACTTTTACAAACTTACCCTATTTCAGCCTCAGCTTATACTGACAATACAACCCACAAAATCCGGGCAAAAGTTTATGATGGTACCGGTAATTTCTATTACTCAAACATTGTTACAGTAACTACTTACAATTTTACACCTTCGGGTCTGTCCGGTTTCGTCGAAAATGATTCAACATTAAACCTAGAATGGATTGATAATAGTTATATTGAAACGGGCTTTGAGGTATATATAAGCAGTGATGACAAGACATATAACCTTGCAGCTACAACAATTGCAAATGTTCCCCGATGCACTATTAAGGGAGTTTTTACTGTGTCAGACAAGTGGTACGTAAAAGTGCGGGGAGTAAAGGATAAAATGTTTAGTTCTTTTGCCAAAGCTACAATTTCAACATATGAATTTAAGTCTCCTGTTATAACTTCGTATTCCTTTTTAGCGGACTCTTCAATTGAAATTCGCTGGACTGATAATAATTATTATGAGGATAGTTACAAGATTGAATTGGATGGCATCTATGAAGAAACGGTGAGTAAAAACTCAACAAGCATACTCATTAAGCGTAAACTTCCAGTAAATACTCAGATTTACTTTCGGGTAGGAGCCACACGGGGCTCTGCAAGAAAGTATTCTGCATTTTCTTCGGCTTCCATAAGTTTTCAGGCTCCTTCCGCACTTACCGTTGTGCAAGGAACCGCAAACGGACCGAAATTACAATGGAAGGATGAAAGTAGTATCGAATCCGGATTTATTATCGAAAGAAAGAGTTCAGTTGAATCGCAGTTTTTTCAACTAGCAACAGTCGGATCAAATAGTACCAGTTACACCGATAATACGGTGGACACTGCACTGACGTATACTTACCGGATAGAGGCCTTTACTGCAAAAGGTAATTTCTCATATTATTCGAACGAGTTAGCTGTGGTCTTTTCATCGGACTTTGAGACCGAAAGTGTTGTTTCGATTACTGGTATAGAAAACTCTCCTGCTGTACTTAGGAACAATAAGGTGTTTGTTGCAACCGGGCGCAGTTTTAAGGAAGTGGATTTACAAACCGGGGCATTTATCAGACAGTTTGATAGTTTTTCGGATACGGGTTTTGTTAATTCATACAATCCGGCAGTACAGTCACATGGCTTGTTTGCCGCGAGCGCCCATTACCGGCCTCTCGGCGGATCAGTACCAAGTGACATGGTGTGTATTTGGAATGGTACGAAGGGACAGGTTTTTAGTAAAATTACATCTCAGTACAGCATGCGGCCGGTTGGTTTCTTGAGCGATAATAATACGATTGTTCTTGAATATGGAAATCTTTTTTATCTGTATAATATGACAACATTACAAAAAACAGCAACGTTTACAAGACCAAATATGGGAAAAGCAGTCATCGATGATCAGAAAGACCTTATCTATACTGCCAGTTCGGGTTTAGTCCGCATTCTTTCACTAAAGACCGGCTCAGTAAACTCCCATTCTGTTATGAATGTTACGGAAGTTTTATCCTGTACGGTAGATGGGAAATACGTAGTTGTACGCTGTAATAATACCATTAAAGTTCTAAATGTTGCCAATTATACAGTAATACATACCTTCGACGCATCTGCAGCACCTATCGTTGCGGAGTTTATTCCTGAGATGGATGTGATTCTGTATTCTGAGTCTTCAACGCCAATGTCCTATGAATTGTCCACTGGTAAAAAGAGTATGATTAAAGGACTTAATGGTGATTTGCACTATTATTGTTTGAGACAGAACACGATGTATGCTGTAACGGGTTCCGGCGTCTTTCGTGTAAGACCGGTGAAGAATTGGATGAGGCTCTAATACACGTGTTGCTAAGTATTTCAAACGATGGTTCTCTAATGACGTGATGATCTATTGTTTTCATTATGTAATATTAGATTATGAGAAGAGACGGAAAGAACAGAATTAATTAGTCAAGTTCTAGTTTGTTTATTAAAAAAAATTAAGATATTTATTTTTCACTTAAATTTTGAAAGGGACCTTATGAAAAAATTTTTGCTCATTGTATTCGTAGTTATTGTTACATTAGTTTGCAATTCATGCAAGGAGTCAAATACTGAACCTGCGTATGCAACTAAAGTCGAAATAATTGCGCCTGCGAATAATCAAAGAGTATCTGATACATTTTATGTGGCACTTGGTATTTCCAATTTGGAGAATATCAATAAAATAGAATACTATGTTGATAATATTTTACATGGCACTAGATACTATCCTCCACTAACATCATATCCGGTGGTTGCTTCACAATATCAGGACAGTAGCGGGCATGAGATTTATGCAAAAGTATATACATCCACAAATGCAGTGTACGAATCACAAACAATTAATGTTATCACATTGAAATTCATGCCCTCTAATCTAACTGGCAGTGTTTTGAATGATTCCACATTACGGGTAGTTTGGCAGGACAATGCAAGATTCGAAAGTGGATATGAAGTATTTATTAGTTCCGATGATACAACCTATAGTCTGGCAGCCACTGTTAAATCTAATATAACTGAATGCACTATTAAGGGTAAATTTACTCAGTCCGAAGTGTGGTATCTTAAAGTGAGAGCTGTAAACGGTACTCAACAGAGTGCCTTTGCCAAATGTACCGTTGTTACATTTGCACTAACTCAACCTCAAATCACTTCATTTACCACTGTTGCTGATTCAATGTGTGAAATAAAATGGATGGACAACAATAATTTCGAAGATAATTATATCATCGAAATTTCGGGGATATGGCAGGGAACAGTAAGTAAAAATTCTACGTCGGCTGTTATAAAATGCACTCTTCCGGTAAATTCATATTTAAACATCAGGGTTGGTGCCAAAAGGGGAAATGTCATCGTTTATTCGTACAGTTATAACCAATCCGTCTATTTTTATGCACCCTGGTCACTTAAGATAACACCTTCTTCTATATCAAATGTGCAACTGCAATGGACTGATGCGTCAACCTTTGAAGCTGGATTTCAAATAGAAAGAAAGCTTCTTACCCAATCACTATTCACGCAAATAGGAGTGGTTGGACCGAATGTTACAACTTATACAGATAATACCGCCGATACTTTACAGCAATATACTTACCGGGTTAGAGCCTATACTGCCAAAAACAATTATTCTGCTTATTCAAGCCAATTAAACGCCGGCTTTGGTTTATCTGTACAAATTGATAAATTTATTCCGATAACCGGGATAACCAATACACCTTCTCTGCTTATTAACAACAAAGTTTTTGCAGCGACTTCTACCGGGTTTAAAGAATATAATCTCAGTAACGGCGCAATGATTAAAAAATTTACGGATTTTCCTGATACAGGATTTTTCAGCGATCATTTGCCGGTAGTGCAATCACGTGGTTTATTTGCTGCAAACGAATTTTACCATTCAATGAGGCCTGCAAACCCAACCAATATGGTGTGTATCTGGAATGCAGAGACCGGAAATGTGCATGCGAAAATTGGTTTCCAGAATATGATGCTGCCTATTGGTTTTATGAGTGATAACAATACAGTTGTTTTAAGCACGGGGGGTACTTATTATCTTTACGATATGACAACATTGGGCAGATTGAAAACAATACAAAATCCTTTTTCAGGTTCAGATATCATGGACGACCAGAATGATTTGATATTGGCCGCGGAATCCGGGTTAGTTAAAAAACTATCTTTAAAAACCGGAGCGTTAAGTACCTTTGCAGTTACCGATGCACAGGACGTTTTATCGTTAACACCCGATTGCAAGTATATGACGGTGAAATGCCTTACATCAGTAAAAATTGTCGATTTGACAACTAATTCGGTTATTCACACGATACCTTTTTCGCCCTTGCCAACCAATGCTAATTATATTCCGGAGAAAAATGCACTTCTTGGTTATAATAGCGGAACTGGTTCTTATTTATTCGATATAACTTCCGGGAATAGGATGATCCTTGATGGATACACGCAGTATCCTTCATATTTTTGTTACAGGCAGAATAGTTTATATGCAGTTTCATATAACGGATATACAAGTTTACTTGTAACAAGGGCATGGTGCAATCTTTAGTGTTTATCATGTAGCGTAAGAGTAATTCTAAATCCTGAAATTAAAGATTGAATCGCTCAGCGTAAATTCCCCGCTGCTTGCAGCGAATTTAGATTACTTTTACCCATCTGCTTGCTGTGGGGAAGTTCATTGAATTTTTGGCTGATAGACAATTGAAGTGATTGAAAAATATAAGTGGTTTTTATATAAGTAAATTGGCGATTTAATAAAATTTTTTAGTTTGCTGTGGAATTTTTTTTTATTGAGTTTTGTTTATAATTCTAAGTAACAATTTATACAAATTCCATAAATTATACATTCAATTTACCGTAATACAAAGTGAAGCCAAAAAACAAAAAAAACACTATTGCCGGAACAAAATTAGACGTAAACTTTTGCACCGAGTGCGGGAGTGATTTGGATGATTTTGATTTCAAAAAGGAAGGCCAATGTAAAAAAGATATTGAGGCCAATTGGAAGAATTGCATGAAAATTGACAAATTCAAGGGCGATATGTGCTCCAAAATGTTTATTGTTAATGAGAATGACGAAATTTGGGAAGATAAGAAAGATGAGGATGATGTCTGACTTCCGGTCAGCTTTTGCATTGTATTTACCCATTTCCTATATTCATTAGCAGCCAACTTACAAAATTCTAAAGA
>JACPGF010000174.1:0-10613 GCA_016182615.1 Ignavibacteriales bacterium | reverse complement strand
AAAAAACTGCATAAAACCTTTATTTAGTAATAAAAATACCATTCCCACCGTTTTTTTTTGAAACGCCTCATTTAAAATTTCTATAATTTAACTGTTGAAAATATATTTTTCTCAATCCAGTTGGTTTTACAATAATGAAATTTGCACCCAAAGTAAAAAAATCTTCTAAAAAAGCTAAAAGCAAAATTAGTGAACCTAAGGTTCCATATTACAAAAAGCATGAAAACCTGAGCACCGAGGATTGGCAGATTGCCCTGCGAAAGCAATTCGCGGCAGCCAGTATCTTTTCTATTAAAAACCTTGGGCACAATATTGTTTTCTCGGATTTTATTGTAACTAACCCGGTTAATAAAAATAGTTATAAAGTTTCAATACGCGGTTTGGAAGGCGGCACTAATTTTTGTTCCTGCTATGACTTTAAAACAAACTCGCTTGGTGTTTGCAAGCATATCGAAGCCGTGCTGCTCCATATAAAAGAACAGCGTGGGTATAAAAAAGCCATTAAAGTGGGATATACGCGTGAGTATTCATCAATATACTTGCAATATGGTGAACGGAGAGTAATAAAAATAAGGATTGGCGAGCAAAATAATAAAGAGTATGGAAAACTGGCAAAGGAATACTTTGACAAAGATTTTGTACTTCTAGAGGAATCATATGACAGCTTTGAAGTGCTGTTGGAAAAGGCACGGTTGATTAATCCTAATTTTCGTTGTTACACGGATGCACTCGAATTTATTATTGATATCAGGGAAAACAATAAACGGGAAAGAACCATTAACGGGCTTATAGAGGAGGGGAAATGGGATGACTATTTAAAAGAACTGATTAAGGTTGAAGCATTTCCATTCCAATCCGAAGGGATTAGCTTTGCCTGTAAGGCTGGCAGAACATTACTTGCCGATGAAATGGGGCTTGGCAAAACTTTACAGGCTCTTGGGACAGCAGAAGTAATGAAAAAAGCGTTCAATATTTCCAAAGTACTGATAATTTGCCCGACATCGCTCAAATATCAGTGGAAAACGGAAATCGCAAAATTTACCAATAGCACATCCATAGTAATTGAAGGGAACCCGCTTAAACGAGCACTGCAATACGAAGAAGATGCTTTTTACAAAATAGTCAGTTATAACACAATTGGTTACGACTTAAATGCAATCAATGCATTTGCACCCGATTTGGTGATACTTGATGAAGCACAGCGTATTAAGAATTGGAACACCAAAATAGCAGGCAATGTGAGGAAAGTCAGGAGCCCGTATGCGATTGTACTAACCGGCACGCCATTGGAAAACAAGCTCGAAGAATTAGTCTCTCTCGTGCAGTTTGTCGATCCCTTTCTTATCGGCCCGTTATTTAAGTTTTTAGAAAAGCATCAAGTTAAGGATCAGTTTGGTAAAGTCATCGGCTACAAAAATCTCCACGAAGTAAATGATTTATTATCATCGGTTCTTGTCCGCCGTTTAAAAGTCAATGTACTCTCGCAGCTTCCGGAAAGGACCGATAAAAACCTCTTCGTGCCAATGACTGACCGGCAGTCTGAAATACATGCTGAACATGGTGATATTGTTGCTAGATTGGTAAACAAATGGCGTAAAATGGGCTTCCTGAATGAAAAAGACAGGCAGCGGTTGATGATCAATATGAGCATGATGAGAATGGTATGTGACAGTACATACATCATTGATCAGGAAACACGCCATGATATGAAAATAGATGAATTAATGTGCATCCTCGACGAAGCCTTTCAAATTGAAGGGCAGAAAGTTGTCGTCTTTAGCCAATGGGAAAGAATGACCAGATTGGTCTCGTTTGAATTGGATGCACGGAAAATAGGATACGAGTATCTTCACGGGGGGATTCCTTCAAAACAGCGCAGCGACTTATTGGTTAACTTCCGTGAAAAAAAGTCAAGCAGAGTTTTTCTCTCAACCGATGCGGGTGGTGTTGGACTTAACCTGCAGTCGGCAAATCTGTTAATCAATTTGGATATTCCTTGGAATCCGGCTGTATTGGAGCAGCGCATCGGACGTGTTTACCGGTACGGGCAGAACCAAAATGTATCAATCATCAATTTAGTTTCGTCGGGCACCATTGAACATAGAATGCTGGACGTCCTGAAATTTAAAACCTCGGTCGCGCAAGGCGTGCTTGACGCTGGCGATGACAACGTGTTCCTTGGTGAGGACAGGTTCAATGAATTTATGAAAACTATTGAATCCGTGGTGGGCGAACAGGAAACACAACATGAAGTTGGAGATATTTCTGAGGAGCAGAAGGTTTATCAGGAAGCTGCTCCCGCCAAGCAAGATGCCCGGCTTACTGTAGAGAATTTGTTGCCTGAGCAAGACACTGAAAAAGAAGGTGCTGCCGATAGCAGGCCTGAAAAATATGAGTCGGAAGTAAATGATCTGTTTTCAGCGGGTGCGGAATTTTTTAACAAATTATCACGAACGATGTCGGATGAAAACTCTGTTAAAGCGGTTGTTTCTAAGCTTATCGAAAAAGACCAATCATCAGGTAAGAGCTATTTGAAAATACCGCTCGAAAACACCGAAGTGATTGGAAATGTTTTACAGGCATTTAGTGGTTTAATGAGTCTGCTGCAAAATCTGAAAAAATAACCGTATTAGTATCGTTGTTGTATTTTGCAGGTTGCTATTTGCATCCCAGATTGTTAACCCCAAATAGCGCATTACATATTTTAAAAGTCTGTAACCTATTTAATAACAAGTGGTTGCAGAACCCTCTCCTGCTTTAGGAGAGGGGTAGGGGTGAGGTAACTTCTCAATAAGTCGGGAGATTTGTAATCCTAAATTAAAAAACTGTTATTCTAAACCCAAAGAGGGCAGCGAATGAAACGCGCATGAAGAGCCGACCCAAGTTTTGTTTTTATTAAAATCGACTCCCATCATTTTCCCTTTACTCTGCCGAACCAAATTGTTCACAAGTAATGGTTTCTCATCCCATAAAAACATCATTCTTATTTCAGCCTTAGAAAAGCCATCGGGGGTCTTGATGAGTGGGGCATAGGTAATTTTCCGCTGGAGTATGTAGTTTTCGCGCTGCGCGATTGCATCCAACCGATCCCTTGTTATATCAACTTCCACTCCAAGCCCGGCAAATGAATACAATGGTTTTAGCACAAAGTTTTCTAAATCTTCCGGATAGGTTTGCAGATCGTTGAGAAAAAAACAATCGGAAACATATTTACCCTTCAGGAAGGGGAGCGTATGCTTACTTATCAGGAAGTACCAGTCGGGATGCCCTGCCCATTCAACGTTTAATTCTTCGTGAAATGAAAACTGCATCGGTACCGGTTTGCGTTGCAGCTCATCAAGTATAGTCCGGTTATATATCCGTTTTATCTGGATTTTTTCCCCGGAGTTATTGATATAAAATAAATCTTTATTTTCCTTTAAAACCTTTGTTACACATACCGTGTTTATTCCTGTAATTGCAGAGGTAGCGTCAAAGTCAATTAGGGTTTTTTGACGTTCCGGTTCAATTTCCAAGAGAATAACTTCTTCAGGGCTATGGCTGCCAAGTATCATTTTCCGTAACAGGGAACAATACTCTGCAGCGGAAACACCGCTAAAAAATGGGGTCATAGTTGCGGCGGGTGTAAAATACTCTTGTACTTTTTCTGAAAAGTAATATTGAAAACCATAGAGTGAAGGGAACCCCTGTAATTCAATCAGTTGGGGAATCAATCCGCCATCCGTTCCCTCGGCAATCGCAAAATCGACTTGAAGGAACAATGGATGTTCATCCCGGTGAGGTGTTGATAATCCCCCGGGAATGGCTGATTGTGCATGACGGGAAAATTCCTGAGTGGTTAGTTGATTTACTACATCGTATGATGCATCGATTAACTGATCCCGCAGGTCATCAGAAAGAAACAGCGGAGTTTCAGAAATTCTGAAATCAACCGGGTGGGGGAGCATACTGTTAATACTTTTCAGAAAATCACTATGTCCTGATTCGGTAAACCATGCATTATACTTCTGACGTAAATCTTTAATCATGAAATTTCCTTTAGCCTACAAAGTTAGTTTGTTGATCGCGTTATCAAGAAACGAGGGGATGACTGTTGAACGGGTTTTTTTTATCTTGTCGGGTTCTTCAAGTCCGGCAAGCATTTCATAATATTTCTGCTCGCCGAATTGCTCGGTAATGTATTGCTTTCTTTCATCCTGCCTGAAATGGTAAATCATACTGTCCGCGTCAGCTTCGGGATGAAACTGTGTACCTGCAATTTCATCGGATACTCTGACAGCCATCAGTGCTGATTCCTTGCCATCGCTGTGCGGCAGCTCGGTTGAAAGTATGGATGCACCAAGTTCTTTTATAGCTTTTTCATTTGGATTGACGACTTGATATTGGCGGAAATCAGCGGCATAAAATGGATTATTGAGCCGTTTAAACATAATATCACTTTGTCCGTCAACTGTTTTCTGGAAACCCCAAATCCCAAAGGACTTTTTGTACCGCTGATTGACATCGGCAAACTTAAAATATCTTGCCATGAGCTGAAATGAATGACAGATAAAGAAGACATACTTTTTATTTTCAGCGCTTGATTCATTATGGGAGTACAGTGCGTCCATCAGGTTGAAATAATCCTTCTCCCAATGTGTGCCTTCACCATCAAACGGGTCACCCGGCCCGCCTGAAGAAATGAGCACGTCGAAATCGTTGATAGTGGGGACATCACCAAGCAATCTTGTTTCGTATGTCCGGTAACTGAAAGTGGCCTTAGCTGTGTGCCTGCTTTCAGCCTCGAGAGCTAAATCACGGATACAGCGCATACCTTCATTACGCTCACCATTGTACAAATCAATAGTGGCGATTTTAATCGTTTTATTCATTCTTTCTCTAAACTTATTTCTCTAACCCGAGATTGGTTTCTTCTATGATAAAGTCAACCACGCTCTTTAAATCATTTGTTTGTTCATAAATTTTCAACTGTCTGTCGGCACCGGAACCATTGATGAGCATTTGCTTAACATATTCTAACTCATCCCTGCTGCCTAACTCATCCACAACATCCTCTACAAATTCAAGAAGTTCATAAACAAGTTCTGCAGTTGGAACTTCTTCCTGCCTGCCGAAATCAATCAGTTTCCCGGATAAACCATAACGGCTGGCGCGCCATTTGTTCTCGGCAATTAAAGCGCGGCGGTACAAACGGAAACCGAGATTCATTTTAATGAGTTTGTAGAGTTTAGCAGTAACAGCCTGCATCAATGCAGCCAAAGCAATTGTTTCATCGATACGCATGGGGATGTCACAGATACGGTATTCCAGAGTTTGGTAAAACGGGTGCAGACGTATATCCCACCATATTTTTTTACCGTTATCAATGCAGTTTGTTTTAACAAGCAGTTTAATATACTCATCATATTCGCCGACGCTGCCGAAATAATCGGGAATACCAGTTCTGGGGAAGCGGTCAAAAACCTTTGTTCTGTAGGATTTAAATCCGGTATTTCTTCCGAGCCAGAAAGGTGAGTTTGTTGACAATGCAAAAATATGCGGCAAAAAATATCTCGCGGCATTCATTATTTGCAACCCGATTTCACGGCTTTCCAGACCGACATGCACATGTAATCCAAAAATCAAGTTAGCGCGTGCGACCTGCTGCATGTCATCAACCACCTGCTTGTAGCGCGGATGTTCTGTAATCCGCTGATCCTTCCAATGCGAAAAAGGATGCGTTCCGGCAGCAGCAATCCGTAAGCCGCTTTTATTGGCAAGTTTTCCCAGTTCATTTCTCAGCTTAAAAACTTCACGCCGGGCTTCCTGAATATTATGGCAAATATCCGTACCCATTTCAACAACAGATTGATGCATCTCAGCTTTTACCTGTTCCTGCAGAATTAGTTTACCCTCATCAAGTATTTGCTGAATGTGTGATTTCAGCTCTCTTGTTTCAGGGTCAACAATCTGGAATTCTTCCTCAATACCCAAAGTAAAAACTTTTGGATCAAGTTTGAAATTTGTAAAACTTCCCATAGCACCCTCCTCGGCTGTTATTTCTGTTTGGTGGAATTAATAACAAATTCGCCCCAGGTACAGTTATTCTTACCCGGTTTGTGGTTTTTCGCGCGGCGGATAGCCATGTTGGCTGCAGCTTCAACAATCCAATCGAAATTTTCCTGGCCAACAGAGTTAACGTCAGCATCGGGTGCAGGGTTGCAAAAGTCAATCGCGTACGGAACACCATCGCGAAGGGCAAGTTCAACGGTATTAAAATCATATCCCAGAGCCTTATTCAAAGCCAGAACATCGCTCTTCAGTTTATCCATCAGTTTTTTTTCTTTCGGTAGGGCGTTCTGCACATAGCGAGCATGGTGGGGCTGTTTCGGATCGTACTGCATGATGTGTACATCCTGTCTGTCAAGACAGTAACAGCGGAAATAATCGGTAAATACAACTTCTTCCTGAAGCATCATTACCAGCCTGCCCGTTTCGTCGTACGCCTTGAAAAACTCATCCCGGTTTTCAACACGGTACACGTTCTTCCAGCCGCCGCCCGCGAATGGTTTAAAGAACGCCGGAAAACCCACGTAATTAAATATGCCTTCCCAGTCGAGCGGGTATTGCAGGTTTCTAAAGGAATTACTATTAGTATCATCCGGGTGTTCTTTCGAAGGAAGAATAACGGTTTTAGGAACCGCGACTCCCACCTTTAGTGCAAGTGCATTATTGAAAAATTTATCATCCGCGCTCCACCAGAACGGGTTGTTTATAACTGCTGTTCCGGTTATTGCTTCATTTTTCAGGTAAGCCCGGTAAAAAGGTACATCCTGCGATATTCTGTCAATAATAACATCATACCCGGATGATACTCCCTGCATCACTTTATCCAATTGCAAAATTTCTGCTGTGATGCCTTTTTCAGCTTTTTGATTGATTCTCTCAACTAATGCCGGTGGAAAAGTTTTTTCCTGACCGAAAAGTATCCCGATTTTTTTCATAGCACACACTCCGAACATTTATGATTTGATTATTTAATTTGCGAAAGATACTGCGGCAGCATCTGATGCCACCACTGCCAATCATGCCCTGTCTCACTCCTGATATCAAGCCAGTGCTGTACACCAAGGTTACGCAGCAGGCCTGAAAGACGTTTGTTTTCATCGAGGCAGATATCCCATTCACCCGTGCCTAAAACAATACCCATTTCCCTTAGCCGCGAAAGATACCAATCGTCTTGCAGACCGCTCAGGTAATCGGGTGGATTATTATAATAACTATTGTCATCATAGTAGCCCATGATAAATTGTTTGATATCAAAGGCTCCGCCCATACTAAACATGTAGGCAACTTTTTCCGGATGCCTGAAAGCTAAATTTGCAGCATGATAGCCGCCAAAACTACATCCCGCGGCAGCAACTTTTTTCCGTCCGGTTTCATACTGTGCAAATGGAATTACATCGTGCAAAATGAGGTTTTCATATGCTATATGGGTTTTAACCCTGTCAGCAGGGTGTATCCCGTAATTGTACCAGCTGTCGGCATCTAAACTATCCGGGCAGTAAATCTTTACTTTACCTTCTTCAAGAAAATGATGAACAGAATCAAGTAATTTGAAATCTTTATTCTGATAATATTTTCCCTTCGAGGTAGGGAAGAGTATAACGGGAAATCCGCTATGCCCAAAAACGAGCATCTCAAAATCCCGGCTAATATATTGCGAATGCCACTTGTAATATTGTTCTTGAATCATGGTATGGAATTGTATTGTTTGCCAAACTCTTTGAAAATACAAAGATAGGCAAAAAGATGAAATGTTAGCAACAGGAAACTACAAGGTATTAAAAAATTAATTGTTTTTTTATAGATTCCCTTAATTATTGAATTAGTATGGTTTTTATCTTTTTAGTGAACGAAATTAATGCGTATTGCAATGCTATTCAGATAGACTTTTTTATCACTGATTTTATTAGAGATACTATAAAAAACCCCGGTTGTACCGGGGTTTCTTTCAAAAATTGTTTATGGTTTTTCACACAATTCGGTTAGCACACCAAATGTCGATTTCGGGTGCAGGAAAGCGATATTTAATCCTTCGGCACCCTTCCTTGGCTGCTTGTCGATTAATTGAATACCTTGTTTTTCAAGATAGGGGAGGCGGGCTGCCAAGCCATTAACGGCAAATGCAATGTGATGTATTCCTTCGCCTTTCTTCTCGATAAATTTTCCGATAGGGCCATCTGCTGAGGTTGATTCAAGCAATTCGATTTTAGTCTGACCGACCATGAAAAATGCGGTTTTCACTTTTTGGTCAGGCACTTCTTCTACCTGATAACATTTTAATCCGAAAATGTTTTCATAAAGCTGTATTGCTTCGTCAAGGTTTTTTACTGCTATACCAATATGCTCTACATGCGTGGGGTTCATATTTCAATCTTTCTTTTGTAAAAGTGTTAATCGATACAGATGTCTAAATGAATACGGTTTCTTTATATTCGCCAAATACTTCACGCATCGTGTTAGAGATTTCTCCGACACTTGCATAAACTTTAACAGCATCAATAATAAAAGGCATCAGGTTTGCATCACCTTCAGCGGCTTGTTTTAATAAAGCAAGTTTATTTTTAACTTCTTCAGCGTTCCGTTGATTTTTAATTTGATTAAGGAATTTAATCTGCTCTTCCTGAACCTTTATATCAATTTTCAATAATCCCGTAACGGGTGGTTCCTTCACCTGAAATTTATTTAATCCAACAATGACACGTTCCCCGGCTTCAATTTCCTTCTCGTACCGGTAAGCAGCTTTTTGTATCTCACTCTGCTGAAAACCCGCCTCGATTGCTTCGGGAGCGCCGCCAAATGCATCAATTTTACTGATGTATTCTGCAGCCTCTGCTTCAATCTGATCAGTCATTGCCTCAACATAATATGAACCGCCGAGCGGGTCTATCGTGTTAGTGACACCGCTTTCATGGGCGACAACTTGTTGAGTTCTGAGGGCAATTTGAACAGCTTGTTGAGTCGGCAGTGCAAGTGCTTCGTCTTTTGAGTTCGTGTGCAGGCTTTGTGTGCCGCCTAATACCGCGGCAAGTGTTTGAATTGTAACCCGGGAAATGTTATTATCCACCTGCTGTGCAGTGAGTGTTGAGCCCGCAGTCTGCGTGTGGAATCGGAGCATCCATGATTTAGGGTCTTTTGCTCCGAAACGCTCTCTCATAATCTTGGCCCATAGTCTGCGTGCTGCACGGTATTTTGCAACTTCTTCTAACAAATCATTATGCGCGTTAAAGAAAAACGATAACCTTCCCGCGAATTTATCCACGTCGAGTCCGGCTTTTATAGCCGCATCAACATACGCGATACCATCTGCCAGGGTAAACCCAACTTCCTGTGCGGCGGTAGAACCTGCCTCTCGAATATGGTACCCGGAGATTGAAATGGTATTCCATTTGGGGACTTCTTTCGTGCAAAATTCAAATATATTGGTAATAAGCCGCATCGAGGGTTTTGTCGGATAGATATAGGTACCGCGGGCAATATATTCTTTTAAAATATCATTTTGAATTGTGCCGCTGAGTTTGTCACGTGTAAATCCCTGTTTCTCACCAACTGCAATGTATAATGCCAGCAATACCGATGCCGGTGCGTTTATCGTCATTGAAGTTGAAACTTTATCTAATGGTATTTGATTAAAAAGTATTTCCATATCTGCAAGTGTATCTATTGCAACACCAACTTTGCCAACTTCACCATAGGCAATCGGGTCATCACTGTCATAACCAATCTGGGTCGGTAAATCATCGAGTATCTGTACCGTTCAGTGGATTCCTTTGCAGTGCCAAATCCGGCATACTGGCGCATAGTCCATAACCTGCCGCGGTACATTGTCGGCTGAACGCCCCGGGTAAACGGGTATTCTCCCGGGAAGCCCAGTTTTTCGGTTGCTTCTTCCTGCTTAATGTCATTCGGTGTATAGAGCGGCTTAACAGGGGTAAATGATGCGGTAGTAAATTCTTTTTTCCATTCGGGCGCCTTGGCAACTGATTTTTTGTAAATCTTTTCGTCCCAGTTGTTATATGCTTCCTGCATTTTTTGTTTCAGATCGTTCAATTCAGACATGCTGTCCTCATAAGTGTTCGTAAAAAGTGTGAATAATTTAAAATACTCACGTTGTAAAAATATGAGAATTTCCGAGGATTAAAAAGAAGAATGCAATTATCCGTCATATTCGGGTGATTAATTATAACCGTGTTTTTGGCAATTCAGTACTCTATTTTATAGAGTTTGAAAAGAAACCCATACTTTATTACATGCAGTGCTTATGGAGAATGATAAAACGGAGTCCTAAGGATGGATGCCGCTTAACGAGAATAAACGACCATAAAACCATGAAGTTGAGCCGAAGCCCATTCGCGTTATTGAATTTCCACCGCTGAAAAACCGCGGGCAATTTCATCTATAGCAATTTCACCTGCCAATAATGCGGTTATTTAAAATTGCCCCCGGTTTAAACCCAATGGTGTCAACTTAGGAATAATAGTAATGTATTTTTTTCGAAGTCCCGCCTTTTTGAAAGGAGGGTGAACCTGCCTAGGCGGAGCCGGGAGAATTGTTTTAGCGGCATTAACACT
>JACPGF010000008.1:12148-12893 GCA_016182615.1 Ignavibacteriales bacterium | reverse complement strand
CGCCCCGTACAAACAGCATATCATCAAGACCATACTCAACACCAACAATATGCTGCTGATCGAAATCTCTCAGTTGTGACAAATCGTAAGCCACACGTAACACCGATGTATTACTTTCAAGAAGCAGGTTCTGATTTGCAGTGCCAATAAGGTTAGCACTTGCACCAATATTCATCGTTTGAGGGATAGGATATTTGTTTGCAATAAATTTTACATCACTGCCAAAGTTTTTAAGGGCAGCGCCAATAATAATAGACTTGTACCCGGTTTTAAATAGAATACCGCCATCAAATGCAACCGTTGCAAGTTTTTCAAATACCAAATCTTCAACAATATATTTCACATTAATGCCGAACGAGAACGATTCTGTTAGCGATGCAGCGTACGATATACCACCAACAAATTGCGTTGGGCTATAAGTTTCACCGGTTATTCCGGGATTAAAGGATTTGTCACTGTTAAACCGTAGGGCATCCACCGTTGTAACCTCTATTGAGCCAACATCCGAATACAATGCAAATGCGCCAACCGTTCCCCAATTGTCAGTATTGTAAACACCGGCCAATGAAAATAACTTTACATCTAAGAAATAGTCGATATAAGAAGTGGAAATATCTATTTCACTCACGCGGGTGATGGCTGCCGGGTTCCAAAAACAAGCATCGGCATTATCTGCCAGAGTTGTAAACGCTCCACCCAACGCATTTGCCCGTGCAGAAGGCTTTACCGAGAGAAACTGCAGAGA